>JAFGBA010000101.1 GCA_016933395.1 Sedimentisphaerales bacterium
GAGCAATATGCCTGTAAGTAAACCGAATATCCAGGCCGGGGATATTATTGGCATGGTGATGTTAGCGCCAGTCCGCACGGATATCCTCCTGCGGATTTTTCCGCGCAAATTCTTCGAACAGCTTCCTGGACGATTCATCCAGGTCATTTGGAACAATGATTTTCAGTCGCAGGTACATATCGCCCTGCTCACCGGTTTTAGGCGAGCGCAATCCCTTTCCGCGCAGACGAAGTTTTCGCCCGCTGTTGCTGCCGGGCGGAATCGTTACGGTGGTTGTGCCTTCAAGCGTGGGGACTTTAATTTTTGCGCCTAAAACCGCTTCGGTCAGAGAAATTGGCGCTTCCAGAAACAGGTCTTCCCCGTCACGGTCGAACCAAGGGTGCGGCTGGACTTCCACACGAATTATCAGATCGCCGGGTTCGTTTCCCGTCCCAGGTTGACCTTTGCCTCGCACGCGGATTCGACCGCCGTTATCAATACCGGGGGGAATTTTCACGGTAATACGCTGGCGTTTTTCATTTCCCTGATCATCCTGGGATGTAAGCACAATATCGCGCTGTGCGCCGTGCACCGCCTCCTGAAAGCTGATTTGCACTTGATGTTCGATGTCTTCACCACGAACAGGAGCACGACGTCGCCTGCCGCCCATGCCCGCCTGTGCACCGCGCAGATGTTCGAATAAGTCACTAAATCCGCCTACGGAACCCCCGGCCCCGCCAAAAAGATCTTCGAGATTGATATTAACCCCCTGACCTCCAGGTCCGGAACTCCAGCGGTAAGTTCTTCCTCCCGCCCATGGGCCACCCGCATTGCCTACTCCGGCTGAACCGACGTGGCCAAAACGGTCGTAAGTCCTGCGTTTTTCCGGATCACCCACTACGTCATAGGCTTCCTGGACCTCCTTGAACTTTTCCGCCGCCGTTGCGTCATTCCCGGTAACGTCCGGGTGATATTTCCTCGCCAGGCGGCGATACGCTTTTTTAATTTCTTCCGGCGAGGCTGTCCGGGACACTCCTAAAACATCATAATAGTCTTTCTTTGCCATCGCGTAATTTGGCCCTCATAAAAACAAAGCACTCTAATTATACGAGCGAATCCAGTACATGCAAAGAGCGGGATATGTTTTATAAGCGGAACACTTGCCTACAAATAGATAACGACATAAGATATTATAAAGAAGTAGTTTGGGTAAAAATAAGGCTGTCTATATCTTGTGGTTTGGATTATCGGGCCGTAGTTTGGTTTGTCGTATGATTGGAAAGTGGGAGGACCGATAATGGCAGGACCTATAAGTCTTTATATATTAATAAGATAGTGTGTTTTCAGCTTATGGTTGCCCGATAACACCCCTGAAAAAGCCGATAAGCAAATTTTGCGTAGCAAAGTGGCAAATTCTCAAGTTTCTTTTTCCACACCGTCGATATGGATACTGTTGGGCGAGGATACAAGGGTAAGAACCTCACCTGATAGTACTAGATGTTGTAGGTGCCGCGTTGAGTTGCACCGGGTGTCAAGAATAATTGCAGGATAAACAAAAGGAACAGATGTATGGTCAATAATGTCCGCAACATTAACAATTATACGCCCCCGCCGCCGGTTGGGCAGACATCGCCGGCCGGAGGCGCAGGAAAATCGCGACCTTTGCCTTCCCGAGCGGCATCCGGTGCGGATAAGGTGGAAATCTCCCCTATCGCACAATTTCTTAGCCGGATAGCGGAAATCCCTGACATTCGTGCGGAAAAGGTAGAGCAAATACGTCAGGAATTGGCAAATGGGGATTATGACGTGGAAGGCAAATTACCCGAGGCGTTGGAACGGTTTTTAGAGGAGAATTTACCCCAATAGAGGTTTTTACGAGGCTGGAGTTGGTTTTTTCCACGGTGGCAGGCCGACAGAACGGCCTGCTTTTTTTGCGCCTTTATCAAGCAGCAGCGGCTTGATTTACGCATGGGGATACCATAGCATATACATCGTTTGGCGACTCTTGTGAGTCCCACACAGGTGATAAGAAGGTTCGAACCGGACGCAAGTCCTTGCGGTGGCTAACTATGCAGCAATGTCGGGATTGTGAGTTTTTTTCTCAGGATGAAAAGGGGCGGATAACGTTAAGGTGCAATCCTTTTGAAACCATCAAGGAGCCTGCCTGTCTGGAGAAATGGCAATTGCTCAGGCTGGATACGCTGGCGCAATATTACCAGGCAACTCTGCGATATTATCAAAAATTTGCGCCCATGCAGGAAAAAATGTTCAAGTTCATGCAGCGTGAAATGAACGACATAGAGGATGCCGATAGCTGGAAGTATACCGACGATGAGGACGAAGCTGATAAGGAAGGGGAAGAGCCCGGTGATACCGGATCTTATCGCTGAAGGAAAGGCCGCGTAGTATGAATGAATCCATTTTTAAAGCGTACGATATACGGGGGCTATATGGCGAACAGCTTGACGAAGACGCCGCCTGGAAAATCGGCCATGCAACGGCGCAGTTTTTACGGTCGCTGCTGCATGGGTATGACCGCGGCCGGGCGGAAGCGCAATCGCTGGTGGTGGGTAGGGATATGCGCACTCATAGCCCCAAACTCGCCGATGCGCTGATAGCCGGCATGAATGCTTCGGGCGCGAACGTCATCGACATCGGCATGATCGACACGCCGCAGATTTATTTTGCGGTGAATTACCTCAACACCTGTGGCGGCGTGCAAACCACCGCCAGCCATAATCCGGCTCCGTATAATGGATTCAAAATCAGCGGGCAGAAGGCCCGGCCTATCGGCGCCGATACCGGCTTGCAGGAAATCAAACATATCGCCACATCCTTGCGTCATACCGCCGCGGCCGGTCAGGGAACGGTGATACAAAAGGACCTAACCGAACCATATAAAAAACATGTCCTCAGTTTTCTCCACAGCGATCTTAAGAAGCTCAAGCTGGTAATAGACGCCTCCAACGGCATGGCGGGCAAATGGATTCCACTAATTTTCGGCGATGTGGGAGTCGATATTACGGCACTAAACTTCGAACATAATGGCACGTTCAAGCATGACCCCAATCCGCTCGTGGAAGCCAATCTCGCCGAGTTAAAGCAGACCGTTATCGACCAGGGAGCCGACCTGGGGGTATGTTTCGATGGCGACGCCGACCGGCTGATGGTGGTGGATGAAACGGGATGCAATATCGGCTGTGATTTGATGACAGCGTTGCTGGCGGGATATTTCCTTAAGGATAATCCCGGCGCAGCAGTGATTTACGATTTGCGCAGCAGTCGCGTGGTGAAGGAGGAGATCGAACGCCATGGCGGCGCGCCGCGGCGCGAGCGCGTGGGGCATTCATTCATGAAGAAAACACTCAAGGAGGCACACGGCGTTTTCGGCGGTGAACTTAGCGGACATTTTTATTATCGTGATAATTTCTACGCCGATAGCGGCATGATTACTCTGGTGCACGTATTAAACGTACTTAGCGCAGCCGATAAATCCTTGAGTGAACTTATTCGTCCGCTGCGCCGCTACAGTTCGAGCGGCGAGATGAATTTTGAAGTCAAGGAAAAACAGGCCATGATGGACCTGCTGGCAAAGAAATACGCCACCGGAGAAGTGGATCATCTCGACGGCGTTACGGTGCAGTACGAGGACTGGTGGTTCAACTGCCGCCCGAGCAACACCGAACCACTCTTGCGGTTGAATGTCGAAGCGGAATCTGCCGATTTGCTTGCCGCCAAACTGGGCGAACTCAAGTCGGAACTGGGCGAACCCGTGGCGCATTGATGCACTCGGCGCGCAACGATCGAGCGTTTAGGGAAAACCATGGCGCAGAGTAAAGATATTGTCGTCGGCATCAGCGGCGCCAGCGGGGTATTATATGGACGGCGGCTGCTGGATGTGCTGGGTGGGACGGAATATCGCGTTCACGTCATCGTTACGGATTTAGGGCGTCAAATATTACTGAATGAATGCGGCGTTACGGAGATTACGGCGGAAGCGTTAATCGGTCGGTCGCAATCAAATCTGGTGTTCCACGACAACCAGGATTTATTTAAGCCTTTGGCAAGCGGTTCGTTTCTTTCGGCGGGCATGGCAATATGTCCGTGTTCGACGCATACGCTCTCATCTATTGCGGCAGGTTTGGCCGATACTCTGCTTTTGCGGGCGGCCTACGTTACTCTCAAGCAGCGCCGGCCGCTGGTGCTGGTCCATCGAGAAACGCCGTTAACGGCCATTGACCTGGATAACATGCAGACGATTACGCGCGCGGGAGGGATTATCATGCCCGCCTCTCCTTCGTTTTATCTTCAACCGCAATCCATCAATGATCTAGTGGATACTGTTGTGGGGCGGACACTGGACCTTTTGGGCGTGCGGCATGATTTACCGGTTCGATGGATGCGTTCCTAGCTTTTAACGAGTTCCTGTTGCCCGCGTCACGAAATGCCGCTTCCGTAACAAGAACCGACTAAACATACATTCTTGCCGACTTTTTGAACACTTTCCCACGAGTACCGGCAGTTTTCTAATCTGCATAATCCCAACAGAAAGCTCCTGTAGAGAAGTGTTATTTTAAAATATTTAATATCAATGACTTATATCATTTCTCCGGTTTAAACATTTGTGAATACTATTAAAGTTGCCTAACTGAAGAGCCGATAACTGCTTATAGGACATAACGGGTGCGGAGTGCGCCTATAAGGCCGGAGCTATTTACAGGTCCGGTCGACCGCATCGAATCCGGAGATACCTGAGGTGCCTGCTTAATGGGCGGCCCAGGCAGTTGCGGTAATCGATGCTACTAACATCGGAGTATGTTATGGGAACGATAAGTAGTGGCACCGGCTTGATTTCCGGCTTGGATATTCAATCGCTGGTGACGCAATTGATGGAAATCGAGCGAAGGCCGGTTACTCTACTCAATGATCGCATTGAGGAGATGACTCAAAAGCAAACCGCCCTGATGACCGTTCAGGCGCGGATTATGGCTATACAAGTCGCCGCCGCGAACTTCAACAAGCAATCTGTCTTCCAGCAGAAATCCGTCATCAGCACCAATGAAGATGTTTTGACGGCCACCGGAAACAAGTACGCTTTACCGGGCAATTATACATTCCGTGTTAAACAATTGGCGTCGAACCATCATTTCGTCAGTCGCAGTTACACCAGCATGGATAGCCGCGTCGGAGCGGGCGTGATTTCGATGGAAATGGGCAATGGGCAAGTCGCCCGGCCGACGGAACTATCTTTTATTAATGGACAAATGGGATTCCAACGGGGCAAGATCAGCATCACGGATCGCAACGGAGGCAATGCCGTGATTGACCTGAGTATGGCCCTAACGTTGGACGAAGTAATCAAAGCAATCAACGACTCAACCAGTATCCAGGTTACCGCACGAGTGGCGGGTGATCACATTGAATTAACGGATACATCGGGAGGTACTGGGGAATTTGCCGTGGCGGATGTGGGTTTGGGTCAGACCGCGACAAATCTCGGTATTGCGGCGACGGTGGCGGGTACGAGTATCATCGGCCAGGACATCAACTATATCACGACCGACACACGAATTGGTTACCTCAATGACGGCAACGGCGTACGCGGCATTGGTTCAGGAACAGATTTGGTGTTTACTCGATCCGGCGAAACAGATTCGCTGTTCAGTGTGGATTTTCGCAAATCGATGTACGAACTGGTGGGTGAGGATACGGCCGGCAAGAGCACGACTCTGGCGAGCCTCAACGGCGGCAACGGCGTTCGTCTGGGTAAGTTCAAAATCACCGATCAAAACGGACATTTTGTGCAGATTGATCTGGAAGACCTGGCAACGCGGCTGGAGGCGCAGGGAATTTCACGGGAGCGGATGACACTGGGGCATGTGAAGCAGGAAATCGCTGACAAGATCGCCGCCTATAATGACACCAACGATCCCCAGTCGGCGGACATGGACGTCACGTTTTCCTTTAACAGTTCCTACCGCATTACACTAACAGACAACAGCAAAGGCTCCGCTGATGATAACGGTGTGCGATCGAGCCATTTCATCATCGAGGACCTTGATGGCGGATCAGCGGCGACGGATATGGGAATTGTCGACGATGTCGCGGGGCAGTCGATTTATGGCGAAACGGTTTGGACCATGTCCAGCCTGGGTGATATGGTCAACGCCATCAATAACCACTGGGACAACTGGGATGAAACCATCGCCGGCGATGATAAACGTATCGTCATAGCAGAGATCGATTCCACGACCAATGCGCTCAAGCTTACCTACCAGGGAACCGGATCTTTGGTAGTGGAAAATACCGACACCGCCGACGATCTGGGCATCGCCACCGATCTAGTGGGTTTTACCGGCACAATGGACGGGCGGCGACTGATCGGGGGTCTGAATTCCGTGATGTTGCGAAGCCTAAAGGGCGGCAGCGGGAATGAAACGGATCGCATTCTCACCGGCGGCGTTATTACTATTAACGACGGAACAAACACTTTTAACGTGGATTTAACCAACGCCTTCAGCCTGCAGGATGTTATCAACGGCATCAATGATGCGGCCGCCGCGAATGGTTCAACCGCCCAAATCAAGCTTAACGCCATCGGCAACGGATTAACGTTAACCAACGTCGCATCCGTTTCTGATCAAAGCGGCACACTGGCGGCGCAACTGGGCCTTGCCGGCGACGCAACCAATGGCGCGATCGCCACGGGCAACATGCAACTCCAGTACGTCAGCGGCGCCACCCTGCTGGACGATTTACGCAACGGTCTGGGGATTACCGGCGGCAAATTCCGCATCAATGACGCCGATGGCAGAGCCATTACGGTCAATTTGAATAACTCGGCGATCCAAACGGTTGATGACGTGCTTGACATCATCAACAACGCCACTTATCAGGCGCCTAATCCCAATTACGATCCGGATGACCCGGATTCGGGCGAACCGATGATTTCGCAATCATTCACGATCCGCGCCAAGATCAACGATACGGGCGACGGCATCATGTTATATGACGTGGACCCGGTGACGGGACAATCACGGGAATTTTCCGTAACCAACCTGGAAGGTGCGGGCGCCAAGGAATTTGGGTTGCTGGGCGACGCGGAGTTAAATGAAACCACCGGCCTGTATGAACTGGCGGGTTCAGAAGAATTTAAACTGGAAGTCGGCGGCGGCGACACTCTGCAAGACCTGGCCGATCGCGTCAACGCCGCAGGGATCGGCATAACGGCCTCGATTATCAACTCCGGCACCGCGGCCGAACCGGCTTATCGACTGAGCTTCAACAGCGAGGTCAGCGGGAAAGCGGGAATCGTGTATTTTGACGGCGGCACAACGGGCATGACCATACAAACGCTGTCCCAGGGACGCGACGCGATTGTGCTTTACGGAGGGCAAGATGACAGTGAAGCCAGTCCCCTGCTTATCTCCTCAAGCAGCAATACGCTCACCGACGTCATCAAAGGGACAACGCTGGAACTGCATTCAGCCAGTAGCGAAGCCGTATCCATTACCGTTGACCAGGATCTCGACGCTATTATCGCCCAGATTGAAAACTTCGTGGAGGCATATAACACCGCCATCGAGGAAATCGATAAGGTGGATTATTATAACACCGACACTCAGGAGCGCAGCATTCTTTTCGGCGACACGGCGATCAGCACCGTTCGCAACACCATGGCCTCGATGGTGCAGCGTAAAGTGCCGGGAGTTTCGAATTCGCTAAGTTGGTTGTTCCAGGTGGGCTTGAAGTTCCAGGCCCTGGGTAGCGAAGCGAGCACGGAAAACGGAAAAACGGTGAGTTACGCCGTCGCCAAATCGCCCAAATTAACCTTCGATGAAGATGCTTTTCGCGATGCTTATGCGGCCGATCCCGAAGGCGTGGAGGAGATGTTCACCAAAACCACCGTTGGCGTCGGCGATTACATCGCCGACCGGCTGGAGAAACTGGCGAGCACGACCTTCAGCAGCACAATGAAAAACCGGGTGGAAGGAATGAATACGCAGGTAAAACTATACCAGGATCGAATCGAAGGGCTGGAGAATCTGCTCGCCAGGAAGGAGACGCGGCTCTACAACCAGTTTTACGCCATGGAAACAGCTTTGGCGCAGTTACAATCACAACAAAGCGCCATATCGCAACTATCGAGTATTGCGGCATCAACGAAAAAGTGATAAATCGCGGCAGATTGGAGTAAAGCTCCCTTTAACGACCGCCGATAAGACATAGGCTGAAGGAATAACGAAATAAATCACCTTTAAGGTCGCACGAGCGAAACGATGGACAAACGACCACCCAAGTCAAACCAGTATCTGCAAACGAAGGTGCTCACGGCATCGCCGGAGCAGTTGCAGTTGATGCTGTATGACGGGGCGATTCGTTTTTGCGAACAGGCGCGGGCGGCGATTGAAGCCAAAAAAATCGAAGAAAGCTTCACCCTCCTGACCAAAGCTGAAAAAATCATGCTGGAACTCATCCATGGCCTGCGAGACGAAGTGGCCCCGGAAATTTGCACGAATATGCGGCGGTTGTACCTTTTCTGTTACGAACGGCTGGTGCAGGCCAACGTGAAGAAAACCATCCCGATGGTGGATGAGGCGTTAAGGGTATTACGGGAAATCCGTGAAACCTGGGTGCAGGTAATGGAAAAAATCGCTTCCGAGCGCGCCGCGGAGCTACCCGCCCCACCAACCCGCGAATCCGCCGCCGAAGACACTGAACAACTCACCGGCGCCATGCTTAGCGTCGAGGGGTAAGTTTTCACCCGCTATGGCGCTATCAGCCCACACCTTAGAAGCCCGTTTCAGTATAACTGATTTGCAGAACCGGGGCATTTACTACAATATCCGGCTATAGGGTGGTCATAACGGATAATATACGGTCAGACATGCCGGGAAGGAATTCGTGGGCGAAATCCGGGTAGAAGATCATATCCTTGGGGGCATTGATTTTGTTATAAGCGGCGAACTGGGTGCTGGGCGGGCAAATGGTGTCCATCAAGGCGGTGACCATGAGGGTTTGGCCCTGGATGCGGGGAGCGAGGTGTTGGACGTCGATATAGCCCAATCGAGTAAAGATGTCATTTTCGCGCTTGTGGTTGGGATCATAGTAACGGAAAAAGCTTTTGATCTCTTCGTAAGCACCCGTGGCGAGGTCCATATCCCAGGCGCGGCGGTAATCGCTAAGGAAAGGGAAAAGCGACACCAGTTTTTTAACGCGCGGTTCGAGGGCGGCGCAGGCGAGGGTGAGGCCGCCGCCCTGGCTGCCGCCGAAGACGCCGACGCGGCCGGCATCCACCTCGGGGCGGTCCATGAGCAGGCCCGCGAGTTGGGCGGCGTCGAGGAAGACGTGGCGGAAGGTAAGGTTGGCGGGGTCGGGATCTTCCAGGCCGGAGATGATATGACCGCGATAATAATGACTGACAACGCCATTGGTGAAGGTACTGGCGCCAAACTGGCCGCGACAGTCCATGGCGGCTGCGGCCAATCCTGCGGCGGCAAAGGGAAGCAGGTCAAACCACTCGCCGGCGCTGCCGCCGTAACCGTGGAATTTGACCACGGCGGGGATAGGACCGGAAAGCTTTTTGGGCCGGACGTACTTGGCGTGGATGCGGGCGTTGCGGACGCCGGTGTAGTAGAGGTCAAAGCAGTCGGCGAAAGGGCAGGTGAACGCAGCCGGGCGGAGTTCCACGGCCGGGTCCAAGGCGTGCATTTCGGCGAGGCCGGCGTCCCAGTAGGCGTCGAAATCGTCCGGGCGGGGATTGGTTCCCTGATAAACCTTCAATTTTTCCAGCGGCATTTCAAAGACAGGCATGGGCAAACTCCTTGGTAAAACTCGGTCAATTCAGATTGTAAATATAGGTGATTTATATAGTTTAGTCAATAAGACAACGCAAAAGGGCATCTGGACCCCGAAATGTAATCGGATATAATGGGTCTTTTTACGAAATGACCTGATTCGGTCAAATTTTACCTTGCAGATGAAAGGCAGTTTATGAAGTGGAGTAAGATGCTGATTCCGACGGTGAAGGAGGTTCCGGCGGA
>JAFGBA010000102.1 GCA_016933395.1 Sedimentisphaerales bacterium
CCGTAGGAGGTTGTCATCTACAAGTCCTTGCAATAAAAAACCTTATAAAACTAATGGCGTCATACCTACGCCCTTACCATATTATAGCAACACACCGGTCTTGTTCACAAGGGGAAATATCGGACCCCACTAACAGGATTATATAGTAGGCTTAAACGTTGGTTCAGGAAGCGTAAGCTCTGCTATTACAGCACTTATAGCGGCTACAACGGAGAGGATAAACACTCTCCAGGCGAAGCTTTTGATGACGGTGATAAGGAATTCTCTGGTCCATAAGACTTCATCCGGCCAGAGAAGCGAGTTCTTAAGGACAACACGAAAAACCAGGGATAGAAGTCCTATCATCAGGCTGGCGAAGATAACCTGAAGAATGCGGCGACCCATCGGAGTTCCACCGGCAGTTCGGGCGATGCCGAAGCCTGTCAAAACGGCCACTGGTAAAAGTGCCAATAGCATATATTTTAGCGTGGGCAGGATTTGATGATTATGCACATAAAGCCACTCTGTTGTAGCTAAAGCGGCCGAACCGATAAAGGTCCAGGCAATGATGTGCCAGTGACGTTGCGGCAGATTTTTGCGGATAGTCGCCCAAAGTTGCATACGCCGCCGAAGAGTCAGGGGCCAGTTGTAGAAAAGATTAAATATGCCGTGTTCCAATAAGGCGCCTTTTTCACCAAAGACGGGGACGATGTGAACTGCGCCTGTCGCCCAGTGCGCCGCCATGAACCGTGCCAGGACCGGATAACGGTAGGCCATTTGCAGAGGGAAGGCGAGGTAACCGATGTATTTGAAAAATCCCAGCGACAAGGCCATTTTGTAATCTTTGATATTCCGCTCGTAGATTACCAGCCCCAACACATACAAACCGCGACAAAACGAACCGGGCGAAACAGGTGTGATTTGAAAGGCCGCGAGAATGCCCGTTGTCCAAGCGGCGGCTTCAGCTTTGGTGAGTTCGGGGTGTTTATTAAGATACCACGTTGCTACGGCTACACTAACAATCTGGGTAATCGGCAAAGTGCATACGTGTACGGCCAAACTGACGAGATATACCTGAATGTAGCGTTCTTTCAATTGCGAAAGGATCGTGGCGGCGTCTTCGTCGGTCAGGAGGTGGTTTTTACGCCCTTGTTCAACCATTTCGCGCAACCACGCTTCGCGGGCGGCGGGTTTGAAAAGCAATCGGAACGGGCGAATAAAAATATAATCGAGCTTTGTTCTGAAAAAGGCGCTGTCCGTTAGAAAACGGAATAATCCCGCCGGCAGCCAGCTTAGCAGGAAAAGGCCGAAATACGCTCCCGGTCGATGGGATAATGATAGCGCACGCTGGTCAGTAATTCGCCCGGCACGTAGCCAGAAAATGAGTTTTTCGTGTATGCGTCCGCGCAGAGCACGGCAAAAGTAGGCGAAGTTTCCCAGCATGGCTCCGTAATGACGACGATAATCCGGCCGTGCCCAAAGACGACGCAGCAGACGCCCCAATAACGGCAATAAACCAATGATAAAAAAGATAAAGGTTTTCAGTTTGCTGCGGCGTAGTCGCTGTTCGGTAGGTTCATCCACCAGATTGCGTACTCGCCAGCCGGTTACGGCGGAAGCAAACATCGTACTCCACAACCGACCGCTGGAAAGCAGTCGCACATGGTTATGGGTAACATCCGGCAGAGAGTCGCGGTAAATACGCTCGCATTCGACAAGATCGTTGTAGGCATCGCGAAGATCGGCAAAATCTTCCGGGTGGGCGTCGATATAAGTCTTGAGTTTTTTCAGACTGCCGCGGTCGAACTGCACCAGGCTGCCGCGGGCCAGACCTTTGCCAATAAGTTTAAAATCACCAGGGCTCATGGGTAAAAACGGCAGCAGGGCCAGCCCGGCGCGGAAATCCACCGCGATTAATCCGCGCTGCGGATCAGGATCGGTCGCGGTGCGTTTGAGGCAGTTGGGTTGGCTTTTGCAGGTGCTCCACTCGTACTGGCGGGCAAATTCGTGAGCACCCAGTTCATGTAAAAGTTCCACGAAGCGATGCATGAATTCATATTTGGCACGGTATTCCGGCGAGCCAGGTTCATTACTTGGGACGGCTTTACCTTGCCGCCAGCTTTTTAGCAGATGAACGTGGTCGTCCACCTCCAGCCGCCAGGTGCGGCCTTCCACCCACTCGGATAACTCACCACAACTGCCCAGCGTGCTATCGACAAATGTCGCCAGTAAGTCATTGACGCAGCCTTCATCACCAAAAGTGATTTTGGCGGCCCGGCGAATAAATTTCTGCCATAAAGCGCCCGCCCGCACAGCGGCCGGGTTCACCTGCAATTGAAACGGCCCCTGAAAACCGACGGCATACACGACATCGCGGAAAAGCTTGCTGAATCCCGAAGGCGGAATAAGGATTTTCATCGCCAGCACTCGTCCCGCTTCCAGGCCGGGAATGACCGGTTGGTCGGCTGGGGCCTGCACGTCAAGCACTTTGACGCGGTACACCTGCCCGGCAAAGCCCCCGCCGACAAATTTATCCACCACCAGCCGCACCAAAGCATCGACTTTCGGGACGACGCCGGTGACTGTATAGGTTAGTTCATCCCCGGGTTCATACCTGTCCGGCCGCATCGGTCGGTGTAGAGATTGTTGGGCGAATCGCTCGCGAAGGGCGTTAACCGTGTTTGTATCGTAACTTATATCCATAGTCGTCGCTGATTATAGACTTACTCCGCTGTAATTATCGGTTAAATCCTGATTATTCTTTGGTTTATAATCAGGCCCACAATGATTTGAGCCAGCCGGCCTTCCAGATGATGGTCTGGACAATCAGGGCATATACCCCAGCGCCGAGGTCGTCCAGCAATACGCCCCAGGCGCCGCGAACGGCTTCCAATTGGTGAACGGGAAAGGGCTTAAGGATGTCGAAAAAACGGAACAGCAAAAATGCCGTTAGGGCGAAAATAAGCAATTCCCTATTACCGCCGGCAGGGGGGCTGGCGAGCAGCCAGAACACCCCCGCGAAAACCAAGGCCTGGCCGGCCTGCTCATCGCTGACCAGCGGCCGGGGGTCTTTGTTTCCTAATTGTTCAATAAAGGCGTCGCCATACACGGCGGTAATAACCGCGCCATGCAAGGCCAAAACCAGCATAATCGCCGCCGCCCAGCGGGGTGATACGCCCAGCAGCACCAAAACGGCAAAAACGGCCGCGGTCACCGCCGAGGCGCATGTGCCGGGAACAAGCGGCGACCAGCCTGTACCGAAAACTGTCAGAAAGAATCGAGCCATACCGAGGATGATAGTTGAAAAAAGAAAAATATGAAATGTTAAATAACTCAATTATTTCGTAAAATTCATGCAAGATTATAATGAAAACAGGCGTAATTCGCAATAAAACCATGAGAATGAAAGAAGAATTTAAATGTAACATTCTCTCGTATCGAACGTCTAAACTTTTAGGTTGGCTCCAGGTTCAAGAGGGAAAAGTACAGGAACTCTTAAGGGAATGGATATGAAAAACATCATTATATCATGGGTGATTATTATCGGGATGGAGATGGCTGGATGGGCCAACCAGGTTGCGGGCGCTCAAGAAGCCTCGGAAAAACCGGCGGCGGATCGGGGTACGATTACCGGCGTCGTCACAGACGCCGCTACGGGTAAACCGATAGCGGGGGCCTACGTGGGGATAGGGGATTTCGGTGATTCGGGTGGGGCCAATTACAAAGGCCGAAAAGAAAAGGGGATTTATGTCCATACGGAAACGGATGATCTGGGGCATTTTGTGTTGGAGGGTGTGGCGTTTATGAAGCACCCCCTGGTGGCTACCCACGGGCAATATGTTCGCCGAGACCTCGAGGCGCCAGTTCAGCCAGACAACCCGCGAGTCGAGGTGAACATCAGCTTGAAGCCGGCGGCGACGATACATGTGTCGGTAATGGATACGGGTGAACCGTCTCAAAGAGACCTGTGGATTTTTCGCCTGGAAGCACTGGACGGCCGACGGTTTATACCGCCCGGGCGCGACCGGCACCTGTCAACGTTTGCCTCCAATGTGTGGACACAGTGGCCTCGGCCAACGCTGGAGGAAGGAAAAGTGTCGCCCTGCCGGGAATTTGCGTTTACAGAGTTGGATACGGGCGAGTATCAAATAGATGTATTTAAATGTGCAATCGCGGCGAAACCTTCAAGGCCGTCCGGATTCGCGACAATGGTCCTGGAGGAGGGGAAAACGGCCTATTACGGCGGCGTACAAAATATTGCCGTCCAGGCCGGCCAAACCAAAGAGATACGCGTGGAACCCGCTCAATATGACACCCTGTTGCGGGTGAAGATGCCGGTCGATTCCGGGCAACGGCCCGATATCCCGCCTTTTGTCCTGATCAGCCGCAATCTCGGGCTGGGATTATGGGATTTCATGAAGGTACTCGGCCCGGAACATCCCTTGATGGGACACCTGCTGGAAAACGCCCTCTTTTTCAACTACGTTCCCGCGGACCAGAGTGTTTTTACGATAAGGAATCTGCCGCCGGGCGGCTACAATATCTTCGCCGGACCGGTCTGGTTAATGACCAGGGCAAAGGCGGATATTCGCCGGGGTGAGGAAGTCGCCGTTGACCTTCCCCGGATTGATTGGGATCAGGCCCAGGCCGAAACCGGCAAATTCAATCCCTGGACGTTTAATCGAACATTGAAATTGCAAAATACGGAATATCGTCTGGGCGAACTGTGCGAACTTGTCAACGCCGCGACAAACGCCAATCCGCGCCTGGCGGCCCAGGCGGCCATTGAGAACGAAAAGCTTATACCGGGCGGGAAAACCATGACGGTGTGGGCGCTGCTGGAATGGATATATCTCGAAAGGGGCCGGCTTCTGTGCGAGCAGGAGGATGGAACCCTGCTTTGCACGGAATGATTTTTTTAGCCACTGAGAAACTATGAAACCGGAGCCTCCGGTTGGTTATAATACGGGATCACTAAATGTCCCAAAGAATACGGGGTCGTCGAAACGCCCCA
>JAFGBA010000103.1 GCA_016933395.1 Sedimentisphaerales bacterium
TCTCCTTTCTAAAATAGCCTGTGATCTTGACTATTTTGACGGGACGAACAGCCTTTGTCATGTAATTAGGGTGGGTCTCTGACCCACCGCGTATCTTAGCCCCTGACGAGAGTCAGGGGTCGGATGGACATGTCACACGAGAACACACAGAGCGTTCGCCCCCGGATTTTCATCCGGGGCTGACGTAAAGAATCACAAGCGTCCCCGCTCGTGCTGCGCAGGTCATAACCGGAAAATATCATCGCGGATTAAGTGAATTCCAAAACGCCGAAAAATTGCGGCTGGTGAAAGTCCGGCGTGGGTTTATCCACCGGCGACCACGTCAGCCAGTGCGGATGCGACGTCTGATCGGCGCACTTGTAAAAATTCGCCCGCCACGTTACGCCTTGCCGGGGCCTGCTGACGGGCGCGTAAGCCTCCAATACGGCCAGCGGCAGAGCGTACTTGATCGTCCAGGTGGTCGGCGCCTCGATCTCGGCGTCGATATATTCCGGCAAAAAATGCTCGACGCGCATCCGCGCGATATCATCGACGCTGATCATCCGCCGGTCTATGTTTCTGCCCTTTTGATGATAGAACAAAACCATCCCGCCGCAATTAACCTCCACGTTGAAATACCCCTGGGCAATATCTATCCCGGGCGTAAAGAAAAACTCCACGCAACTATCCCGACAAACCGAATCCTGATGGGCGCGGGCGACGGCCTTCACGTAGCGATCCTCCACGCGGAAAAACACATGGATATGCTCATCATCGTAGAGCAGTTTCGCCTGCGTAACAGGAAAATGCTCAGGCCGGTCGCCCATATAATGGGTCAGCTTCAGGGCCGGCGTTCGCGACCATCGGCCCCGGTCCCAATCGTCCGGGTAATGAAAGTCACCGCCGGTTTTCTCGATATCATAGTGCATTGGCGAAATCCTTGCTTAAATCAACACGCGTTGCGTTACAAAGGGAGTTTAATCGAACACCCCGCCCTCGGCAAGCACGTATCAAAAAAAGGATGTAAATGTAAGGTGTGTCTATAACCCGCCAGAATGAAATTCAAATAACCGCGTAAGTCGAAGACCCACCTTATAAAACTTCGGCACGCTCCACCGTGACGAGTGACCCACCAAAAATCCCGAAAATTTCCCGGTTGCCTCCGCCATTAGTTGGTTTTAATATACGCCCAACTTTCTTTTGGTTCCGTGGTTTCTTCAACAAAGGACTTGCCGGAAAGCATAACCGCTTTGTCGGCCATGAAAAGGACATCATATGAGCAAAATACACGTCGCTCTGGCGTCTGGTGAGCCAACCCCATACGACCCGGAACAGGTCCAATCCATGTGGGAACAGGGCCTGCTGCCGGAAGACGCCTATTATTGGCAGGAAGGCATGAACGACTGGAGACCCATATCGGAATATTTCCATGCCCCTCAGACACTCGACGCACCGCCCGCGCCGCCTTCCGCACCCGCTCCATGCTATACATACAAAAAGAATCCCCGAACTCTAACGTCATTTCTGGTCGTGATGCTCTGGATAAGTCTTGGCGCCGAAGTGGCGTCGTTGGCAAGCGACTTCAGTCAGATGGCTTTGCTGAGCCGGGAATCATTCACCCAGGAGCAGGCCGATGCGAATGATGCACGCCAAGGCATGATCGGGCTGGGATATATGGCCGTTTTCGCCGTCACCGGCATCACGTTTTTAAGGTGGGTTTATCGGGCGAACTCCAACTGCCACGGCTTCGGCGCCCAGGACATGCGGTTCACGCCGGGATGGGCGGTCGGCTATTACTTTATCCCCTTCGTCAATCTCGTCAGGCCCTACCAGGTGATGAAGGAGATCTGTCAGGTTTGCAAAGATCCGCGGAATTGGTCTTCCGTATCCGCCGGCGCCCTTGTAAATGCGTGGTGGACGCTTCAGATTCTTTCCGGATTCCTGGGGCAATTGTCGTTCCGAATCAGCATGGAAGTTAAAACGATCGTCGGCCTTCAAATAGCCACCACGATCTCCATCGCTTCGGGTTTTGTGGGCATCGTACTTTGCTTTGTGACCATCGCCATGATTAAAAACATTTTCCGCAAACAGGAAGCACTCGTCAAATCAAGCGAACAAAATGTCTTTCAAGCCGGCCTGTTGTAACTCCTGCTTGCCGGCTGTCTGTCCACCCGCGAACCGGACTGGGAAAGAATGCGGCTCAATCGTCTCTGGTGCGTTGCCAAAACGTGGCGCGGGCATCCTGCCCGCGGGCCTTTTTGCGTCAATAACACGGTTGGCGGTTCGGAAAATTGAGGGCAATCCGCCTCAGGCGGACTCGTCACGTTTGGGCGACACGTCCAAGGATGCTTGTGTTACGACTCCCCGCGACGCCGGTCCCCCGTTATACAAAAAAACCTCTCCCCGCCCACCGGACGGACGGGAAGAGGTATGTTAAATTGCACCAAGCCTAAAACTCGTACTTCAATTGAAAGGCCCACACGTTGTCTTCGTGGTGGTTCAAGACGTTTCCGAAATTGACGTAGCCGCCGGAAATCGTCATGTGGTCGTTAATGACGTACGCCAGGCACAAATCCCACCAGTCATTTTCCTTACGCACGAGGTCCGTACCGTCGAGTTGGTCCATCAGGTGCGGTTTCTGGCGATATTCAGAGGCGAAGACGAGGTTGTCGGTCAGGAAAACCACCAGGCTGCCTTCAACCGTCGTGCGTCTTTCACCCGCGAACCCGACCAAACCCGTGTGAATGGCGTCACTGTTGCGGAGTCCGGCGGAAACAATCATCGGACGAGGCCAAACATTGGTGATTGTTTTGCTGGCGACAACGGTCAGGTCCGTGCCGAAGTCCCGGTCCGCACCCAGCAAATCGCAGACGCCGCCCAGGTCACGGTCGATGTCCTCCAGGCCGTCATTCCACTTGAAGTGCGCCCCGAAGGTAATCGCCGGCATCCAGGAACAATCGAAGTCGCCTTCCTTGACCGCCATCGCGCGGGCGTTCAGGTTATGCAGCGCCACGCTTTTATCCGTTCGGATTCCCGTTGCCGTAAAAACGTCGTCCGGCCAGTCGCCCAGCCCCAGCCGTTCGGCGGCGTAGCCGATTTCAAACCGACCCAGGATGTTTTCCGTCACCGCGTAAGACTGAAAATCCTTTTCGCCAACGAAGGCGCCGCTAACGGAAAAAACGGGCAAGCCGAGAGGCTCGCCTTCCGCCGGCGGATTCACCAGATACGCGGTGCTGGTCAAAAGCACGCCGCTGTTGCCCTCCACCGTATGCAGCGGCAACGGCTGACCGGCCGCTGCGCCGACGCAACAGAAAATCACCGCTGTCATCACCGCCAAAAAAACCTTTCTGTTCGTCATCGCATGTCTCCTTAAAATTGGGATGGATTTCGTTTTCGTTTCCAATGACTTTTATGCTTTTTTTCGACGTTTTATACGATTTAAGAACACAGAAAATTGCCATTTTCTCCCTTTTTCACGCAATACCGACGCTTTTCATCCATTAAAAATATTCTCTCAAGGGAAAACCCTATACGGCTATAAACGTATTCATTATTCAGAAAAATCATTTTCTGCTTTGTGTCCGAACACGTTCACAACATTCGCCCAGGGAATACCCTAACTTGTTCCCAAATGACTTATCAGGAAATCACCGGCAAGAAGATTCATGTTGTATTAAAACCCGCGACAAGAGCGGACCGTCGCATGAGAGAATTGCGTCAGGACGCACGAAGCATTCGACCCACAATCATCTTTTGCAGGCGAAGTGGTTTAACCTTCTCAAGTTGATATCTCGGCTGATGGGCGGACCAAAATTATCCTGCATCAAGCAGGGATATCTCACAAAAAATGGTCACGCCAAAACAACCAAATGTGGCCATGGCAAAAAAATTTTATTCGTTGCGGCCGCGGGGATTAGCTCAAAAAACACCTCTCAAAAACGAAAAAAATGCGCACAAATCGTGACATCGCCAGTATAGGTAGAGGGACTGCTATTTTTTTCGCCCCTCTAAACACGGTTTTTTACCAAAAATTCGTGACGAAAAATCGCGCTGCTAGCTCAGCCCCCGACGATAGTCGGGGGTCGAATTGGCGCGACGCGAAAAGACGCACAGGGTATTCAACCCACAACTGACGTCGTGGGCTAACAACACAGAAAACCGGCGATACTTGCGAGGATTTTACGATGGCGTTTGATTTTTCGATTTTTGGCGGGCGATTGGATGAAGCGTTTGTCGATTGGCTCATTCGCGAACGGTCGATCGAGCAGGTGCTGCACTTCGAGAAGCTGTGGCGGTATTACACCAACGAAATGTGCGAACTGAGCGATGTCGGCGAAAGCGAGGCGGCCCGGCCCTATCGTCAGGCGCAGGAGTACGGCTTGCCCGGCCGCATCACGGGCCTGCGACATAGTTATTACGGCGGCGTGACGGGGGCACAGCGTATCGCCGGCCTGCGGCGGAAGGAAGTCGTCATCGAAAATGACATCGCCTGGCGCGTCGATACGCTGGTGGATTTTCTTTTCGGCAAACCCATCAGCATCGCATCACAAGCGACCGACAAAAAACGCGCCGGTGAAATCGAAACGCTCTTAAACGCCGTATTTGAACGCAACGGCGGCGAGACGTTCTTTCAGGAAATCGGTCTTCTGGGCAGCGTGTATGGATTCGTCGATGTGATTTTGCGTTTGACGGAGGAAGGCGGCTTCGCGGCGGCTGGGCCTAAAACCTGGGACGAGACGCTCACGCGAGCGAAAAGCATCATACTGGAGGTCATCGAGGCGCCGCGAAGTCTGCCGATTTTGAACGAAGACAATTACAAAGCGATGGATTTTTACGTGCAGCATTTCTGGAAGGCGTGCAACGCACTGGCCGACGCGGGCGAACTGGTAAAAACGACGGATCGACGGGGGCAACTTACGGCCGGACAGCGGCAAACACACGAGGTGGAAGTCATCGGGCCCGATGCCTGGCAGCGGTACAGCGACGGCGAACTGGTGGGCATAGGGCACAATGTGTTGGGGTGCGTGCCGGTGGTGCATATTCAGAACATGGTGCTGCCGGGAAGATACGAAGGTCAGAGCGATGTCGAGCCGCTGATGCCGCTGCAGGATGAACTCAACACGAGGCTAAGCGATCGGGCGAATCGCGTAACGTTTCAGAGTTTCAAGATGTACCTGGGCAAGGGCATCGAAGGCTTCGAGGATCGCGTCGTCGGACCGGGGCGGATGTGGAGTTCGGAAAATCCCGACGCGACGATTGAGGAATTCGGCGGCGATCCGGGCAGCCCCAGCGAACAGTTGCATATTCAGCAGGTGCGCGAGTCGCTGGAGAAGGCCAGCGGCGTGGCGTCGATTGCGGCGGGCATTCTCAAAGGACGCATCGGCAACCTGACCAGCGCCGTCGCTTTGAAGGTGACGCTGATGGGCGTACTGGCGAAAACGCAACGTAAGCGGCGAACATACGGCAAGGGCATCGAAGATTTGTGCGGCCTGATTTTGCGAGCGCTGGACGTGACGGGGATTTATCCCAATGACGTAACGGAACGCGATGTGGACATCATCTGGCCCAGCCCGCTACCGGAAAACGTCATCGAAAAATTGCAGGAAGCATCCTTGAAGAAACAACTCGGTGTGGAGCAGGAACAGATTTTGAAAGAAATTGGGTATTAATTTTTTTGCCACAGATTACACAGATGAACACTGATAAGAAATTTAGATTAGCGACCGATATATTTCCCTGTCACCCTGAGCGCAGCGAAGGGTCTCTCTGGAGGAGGTAAGAGAGATTCTTCGCTGCGCTCAGAAGGACAGTGGGAGCAAATGAGCTACTTTAAATTAAAAATTACATCTGTGTTTATCAGCGTAATCAGTGGCTAAATATTTTTTAAGGAGGTTATTTTTATGACACAGGAAATGGACGACATGCGACAGAAAGTGGAAACGCTGCGAGCGGAAAAGGAAGCGTTGGCCGCTGAAGTGCAACATGCGCAGCAAAGCGCTGCGCTGACGAATGCGTTGGCGCAAGCGGGCGCGACGGACATGGAAGTGGCGCTGCTCTTGGCGCAACAGCACGCCGCCGAAGGTGAAGAGGGAACGTTCGACGCCCATCGCGCG
The DNA here is from genome assembly GCA_016933395.1 of Sedimentisphaerales bacterium. Classification (GTDB taxonomy): domain Bacteria; phylum Planctomycetota; class Phycisphaerae; order Sedimentisphaerales; family SM23-30; genus JAFGBA01. Next base: position 6,093 of record JAFGBA010000103.1, read on the forward strand.
GTGGCGGCCGTACGCGAGCAAAGGCCGTGGCTGTTTGGCGAAGAGTCCGGGCGGACAAAGCAGCCGGGCTTGACGGCCGGAGCGCGACACAACAACCACGGCGGAACTCTATCCCTGGCGTCACTGGCGGACAAAGCGCGGCAAACGGGCAGCGTGAAGGATTTGCATGTGTACATGCAGGCGCGACGAAATAGAAAGTAGGGCGGGCCGTGCCCGCCATGTATCGCCGGCATCTTGCCGGCACGAACACCCAAAGCCGGCGAGGACGCCGGCGATACTTTTCAAGAAAGGAAGGAACGTATGGCTTTTACAGGAAAAGCGACGTATTCGGCCGGAACGACGTTACCGGAAATCGCCGAGGATGTGGCGGACGTGGTGGGAATTATCTCGCCGTTTGAAACGCCGCTATTGGATGCGTTGGGAGATCCGCTGCGGGCGGCGATGAGCACGCACCATGAATGGATCGAGGACAGCCTGCTGGCGAACACGGACACGATTGACGACGATTCGTTTATCGATCCGGATGCGGACACGGATTTTGACGTGGCGCACGGCGACCGTTTCCAGGTGGGCGACCAGATTCAGGCGGCCGGAAGTCGCGAGTTGATGCTGGTGGCGGCGGTGGCGGGTAACACGCTGACGGTGGTGCGCGGCTACGCGGACACGACGCCGGAAGATTTGGACGACGGTCTGACGATTAACATCCTGGGTAACGCCGCCCTGGAAGGCGCTGATAAACCGGACGCGCGATTCACCAATCGCATGCGGCGCGCCAACTACACGCAGATTTTCACCTCGGCGGTGGAGGTGTCGGGCAGTGATTTGGCCGCGCGGCAACTGGGACTGCGGAATGAACTGGATCATCAAAAAGGGCTGCGATTGCGGGAGCTGCTGCGCGATCTGGAGAACACCGTGATTAATGGCGGGCAGGCGACGACGAATCCGCAAGGATCGGCGACGGTGCGGCGAACCCTTAAAGGCGTGATCGGGCATCTCACAAGTAACGTATTCACCGTCGGTGATGCGGAGTTGCCGGCCGGAAACGACCTGGACGAAGCCAAAATCAGCTACGTCCTGCGGCAGATCTGGAACCGCAGCAATAGTGTGGCGGATTTGATCGTCGTTAACGGTTTTCAGAAGCGGCGAATTAACGGCCTGATGACGGCAGTCCGCGGCTACGGACCCAAAGATCGCGTGTACAGCGATCTGGTGAGTGAGTACGACGGCGATTTCGGACGGTGCCGCATTGTCGTGACGCGGTGGATGCCGCAGGACATGGTGCTGTTCCTGGACAGCCGGCGGATTGATGTGCTGCCGCTGGCGGGACGAAGTTTTCACTTCAAACCGCTCGCCAGCAGCGGCGATTACGAATGCGGCCAGCTCATCGGCGAATACACGCTGGAGATGCGCAACGAGGAAGCCCACGGCTGCCTCCGCGGCTTGAGTACGAACTAAAATTTCACCATGACGCTATGTAGGGTGGGTCTGTGACCCACCTTACATTTTCACTATTCAAGAACGGCGTGGGTCACAGACCCACCCTACTAACTATGTATCGCCGGCATCTTGCCGGCACGAATATTCAAAATGCCGACGAGGACGTCGGCGATACGATAGGAATTCTACCATGAGATTTTCGACGGATGTTGATGTATTGAAGCGCGAGCCGGAGATGTTCGGCGATTTGACATTATCTTCGCAGCAGTTGGTAACCGGGAGCGACGGTGTGTTGACGGGAAGCATGTTCACGTCAGCGAGTGCGGCGTTTACCGACAGCGGTGTGGCGGCGGGGCATGTGCTGCGGCTGGATGCGGGCTGCTGCGAAATTGTGAGTGTGGATGGACCGACGCAATTAACCGTATCGGTGGTGCGGGCGAATGAGGATGCACCCGTGATACCACCTCCGGGCGGCAACGGCCTGGCGTACAGCATCAGCACATTCGACCCGCAGGCGGAATTCGTGGCTGATTTAATCATGCGGTATTTCCACATCGCCGCGAACGAAACGGTTTTGAACGCGGACGACTTGCGCGGAGCGTCAGTGTATGGCGTGCTGGCGGCGGTGTTCACAGCAAAAGCCCTGCCCGATGACGCCGCAGAAGTTTACCTGCAAAAGGCGGCTTTGTATCGCCGGCTCTTTGAGCAGGCCCGCGCCGCGGCCCGGGTGCTGGTGGACACCGACGGCGGCGGCGAAGCCAACGAGAAACGCCAGGGCGGGTCGGTGCGGCTGCAAAGAGTTTAAAATGTAGGGTGGGTCTTCGACCCACCAAATAAATTACAGCAGTAGGGCGGGCCATGCCCGCCACAAGATGTGCCGGCAAGATGCCGGCGATACGTTGAAAGGATGACGAAATGGAAAAGTCGCGTGAAAAGGACCAGGGATCCTGGCGGCTGCGGCGGGAAGTGACGCTGGGGGCGCTGGTGCACTTGCTGGTGCTGGTGGGAATGGTGCTGGCGGCCTGGGTGAATCTACAAAAAGAACTGGCATTGATTCGCTACGAGTTGAATCGCCTCAACGCCTGCCATCAACAGGTGCAGCAGCAGGTCGCTTCGCTGGCGGTCGCCCAGGGTCAGCAAGAGTTTCGGCTGAAGGTATTGGAAGACGGACACAAAAAATAAATAGACATGATTGACAAGATTTACATGACGAATCTTGTTAATCCTGTAAATCCTGTCAAAAATTTATTCGTTAAAAATCGCGTGGGTCAGCCCGGCTACGGCTCGGCGCTTCGCCGTGACGAGAGACCCACCCTACAAATGGCGGGCACGGCCCGCCCTACCATGAAGAAAAGAAAGGATTAAAAATGAATAAAGTGCACGTATCAATCGTTTGTCTCATTTTGTTATTGGGCGGATGTAATGCCTTGCGGTTTGCACCGAGTGAAGAGCAGAAACAGAATGCGTATCTGCATCATCGAACGTTGCAGATGTCCGCCCTGCAGGCAAAAGCGGAGGATGCTTCGACGCAATTACAATCGCTGACACAGGCGGCGGCGACACAGAGTGACGCCATCATGGCCTACGTGGGCATGCCGCAGGAGTTGCCCAAAGCGGATACGACCGAAGCGGTGCTGTCGGAAGCCAACGCGGCGATAACCCAAACAGCCTATCAGCAGGGCATCCAGCGGCCGGACCCGTGGCAGGCGGCCGACAGTTTGCTGGAACTGGGTATTGCCGTGGCTGGCGTGATCGGCGGCGTTTATGGAGCACGAGCGGTAAGCGTTTTGAAAACGACGCGACAAAAAAGTCAGGCCCTGAGGGAAATCATCGAAGGCAACGAACTGTTCAAGCAAACCCAGCCCGATCAGGCCGAAGCGTTCAAGCAGGCGCAGGCCAATCAAAGCCCGGCGACAAAGCAACTGGTGGCGGCGCTGAAACCATAGTCAAGTGGCTTGGCCGTCTCGGCCAAAATTTTTCGTAACCGTTCACCGTACGCTAAGCCCCTGACGAAAGTCAGGGGTCGGATGGGCGCGACGCACCAGAACGCA
>JAFGBA010000011.1 GCA_016933395.1 Sedimentisphaerales bacterium
AAATTCCACTAAAGACATCGGTTGGTCGATATGTTTTTGTTGATAAACCACTAAAATCTGTAGCCTAAAAAGTGCGAAAGTTCACTCGTATAATTTAGAATGTTTGTGACTAATCTGAATACGAATATAAATTTTGTAAAGGTCAATGAAATTGACCGGGAGGTAAAATGAGCAAAAACATTTATATTATTCGCATCGCGCTAGACGGATCGAAACCACCTGTTTGGCGGCGTGTTTCCGTGGAATCTGATGTAACCCTCGCTCAATTGCATGACATCATCCAAATCGTCATGGGCTGGACGGATAGTCATTTACACCACTTTATCCTGCGCGATAAAAGCCTCAAATTGACATCCAAAGAAATATTTCGCCAAAATCCCGATAAGATTTGGGATACGGCGTTCATAGATCGCATGAGAGGCGAACGAATCTTTGTACAGAAAACGAATCCGTGGGGAGAGCCGACGGAGATGGAAGGCGAAGATGAAAAAGCCGTCACTTTGGCGGAAGTTTGCCCCCAGGTTAAAAGCAAGCTAATGTATGAATATGATTTTGGCGATAGCTGGATACACGAAATCAAGGTTGAGAAAATCAGTGAACCTGAACCAAATGTTTACTATCCTATTTGCCTTGATGGCAAGATGGCTTGTCCGCCCGAAGATTGCGGCGGCGTGTGGGGCTATTATGAAATGCTGGAAGCCATCGCTGATTCAAACCATGAAAACCATGAGGATATCATGGAATGGCTCGGCGACGAATTTGATCCCGACGAATTTGACCTGGAAGCAATCAATGACGATTTGGCCCAATGGCGGAAAGAAAATGAACATCGCGGCAAAAAACGTAAACGTAAGCAATAACCCCCAGGTCTGGCTGCTGGTCCTACAAAATCCTTTGGGCGAAGTCCCCCGCAATCAAAGAGCAGTAACTCGTAAATTTTTTTATGATGGCCAAATGGCAAACGAAAGGAGCGGATTCGTGTCGGTTCCTCGCGTCGTTAAGTTAAAAGGGACTGTGACCCTCAGCACAAGGCCGCGAAACTGGCAAGGGCCAGGAACAGCAGACGGTATTTGCGTTGCATATAAGCGGAAAACAGGTTGTACATGCGTATCGCCATGATGACTCCTTGGTCTGGCTGATAGGGTAAAACGCAAACCCAGTGCCAAGCAGGAGTGGATCAGGCAAGGAATGTATCTTCTTTAAGTTGTTTCAATATAAGAAGTTATATTAGTTCACGCTCGCCTTTAACTAATTTAACACCGTGTGGATATGAGGACATGTTGCTTTTTGGCAACATTTAAAACTAGCCAAAGTAAAACTTGATTTCTTAAGTGATTTATTTATACATACTTATGAGTAATTTAAAACTTGGTTGATTGATGTTTTTCTGTATTAGACTTGAAGAATTGCATCAACATTCAAGATTTTAAAAAAAGATCGAGGGAAGTATTTTGCAGATAGGGTTGGATGTCATCGGGTGGAGGTACTTTTCCGGAAAATTTTACCTGGCCGTTGACGGCCAGCGCGGGCGTCATCATCACGCCAAAAGCCATGATGTCATTAATATCAGTTACTTTTTCCAATTCGTACTGAATGCCCAACGCTTCGGCTGCGATATGAGCATTTTCAGCGAGTTTTTTACATTTGGAGCATCCTGTGCCCAGAATTTGTATTTTCAGCATGGTTTTTCCTCGTTTTTTATCCAAAAAATGTTCCGTAAATAATGCCGCTGATAGTCGCCATCACGATAACCAATACGACGAAAACCACGGTTTTCATGGTTCCCAAAACGCTGCGAATAACCAGCATATTGGGCAAGCTTAAGGCAGGACCGGCCAACAACAAAGCCAGGGCCGGCCCTTTGCCCATGCCGCTGCCAATTAAACCTTGGACGATGGGAATTTCCGTCAAGGTGGCGAAATACATGAACGCCCCGGCAACGGCGGAGAACAAGTTCGCCCAAATGCTGTTGCCTCCAACGGCTTTTTGCACCCAGGCTTGGGGAATAATGCCTTCTCCGCCGGGACGGCCCAGGAAAAATCCCGCCGCTAATACGCCCAGCAGTAATAATGGCAGAATCTGTTTGGTAAACGACCAGGTTTCCGCCGCCCATTGGTTGACATCGTCCCGGCCAAACCATAGCAAAACGGCCAGCAGCAGTATGAACAAACTCGCGCCGACGAGAATCCATTTTATATGAAAAATTGCTACCCACGCTCCTTCGGTTTGTCCCTCAGCGGGCCGGCTCCAGTTGGCGAACACCAATACGCCCACCATCGCGGCAAAATAAAGCGCGGTCTGGGCCAGGGTTCGAGAGGAGGCGGTTTCATTATGATTTGGAGCGATTATAGTGTTTTTTGCTGAATTCCGAAAGATAAGCTGCATCATTACGCCAATCACAACGCCAAACACGATGGAGCCGATGGCTCGCGCCAAACCCAGTTCAAAGCCAAGTACGCGGGCGGTGAGGATAATGGCTAATATATTGATGGCCGGCCCGGCATAGAGAAACGTTGTCGCCGGCCCCAGCCCCGCGCCCATACGGTAAATCCCGGCAAACAGGGGCAACACCGTGCAGGAACAAACCGCTAAAATCGCGCCGCTAATGGAGGCGACGCCGTACGCCACCAGCGGATGGGCATTGGCCCCCAGGTATTTCAGCACGGCTTCACGACGGATAAATACCGCAATGCCGCCGGCGATAAAAAACGCTGGGATCAGGCATAACAGGACATGCTCGCGGGCGTACCACTTGACCAGTTGCAGCGATTCCAGCAAAGCATTGCTGAAACGGAGGTTACTTACGGGGAGAAAGTAACAGACCAGAAACAGGCCAACGATAACTAGAAGAATTTTTAATTCACGTTGTTTTGAACCATCCGACATGGGATTAATTCTTGGTGTTCACAGCGTCGAGACGACATTGAGCATTAGCGGTGATGACCGTTTCGATACAGCCGAGGAAGTTAAGCACACAGGGGGTGTTGAGGTGATACCATACCTGGACGCCGCGTTTTTCATCAGCGATAATGCCGACATCCTTCATCTGGCTCAGGTGGCGGCTGACGGTGGAGATATCGGCTCCAATGGCGGCGGTGAGTTCACAGACGCATTTTTCCCCGGTAG
>JAFGBA010000104.1 GCA_016933395.1 Sedimentisphaerales bacterium
ACGACGTTGGGAAAACGCCCGAAGCCGTATTCGCTCTTGCGCCTGGCGTCAAACACATCATAGCCCCCGGCGTAAATCACCGCCCCGACGTTAAGCGAAAGCTGCTTGTCCTGCATATCGTGGTTAATGGCGTGCGTTTTACAGACACGCACGCATTCGCGACATACGCTGCACCCGCCACAGTTGAGACAACGTGACGCTTCGGCAATGGCCATCTCTTCTGTATAGCCGCTGTCAATCTCGACGAATCCTCTGGTGCGGGTATCGGCACTTGCCTGCGGCATATCATGTCGCTGGGCATTGGACCAGATACCCTGCTGGGGCATCCCGGCAAATTCCGTTGGCCGCTCGACGGGTTCGCGGTCGGCGGCGATGTCCTGCCCGCGCAAATAACGATGAATCGATTCGGCCGCCCGGTGTCCCTGGGCTACGGCCTCCACCAGTGAGGCCGGTCCCAAAACGATATCGCCACCGGCGAATATGCCGTCGCGGCTGGTTTGCAGAGTTAAAGGATCGCTTTTAATGACGCCGCGTTCGCAAGTCAGGGCGTTTTCGATACTACTGAGGTCGCACGCCTGACCGACGGCGAGAATAATCGTATCAACTTTGACTGTTTGTTTCTGCGTAGCATCAAACTGGGGAGCAAATTTGCCTTCCTCGTTAAAGACCCGCGTACAGCGCGTCAGTTCCAGGGCGACGGCCTGGTCATTTTTACTGACAACTTCACTCGGTCCCCACGAGGGATTCATCCGCACGCCTTCGTCGATGGCCTCCTTGATTTCCCATTCGTGGGCGGGCATCTCCGGGCCGGATTCCAGGCAATACAGCGACACGTTGCTATCGGGGCTGACCCGCAGCGCTGAGCGGGCGACATCCATCGCCACGTTGCCGCCGCCAATAACAATGACATTTTTCCCTAAAGGCGGTTTGCCGCCGGCATTGACCTCACGGAGAAAATCCATGCCATACAACACACCTTTGGATTCCCTGCCTTCGAGCGGAATTTTACGGGCCAGTGCGGCCCCCATAGCGATAAACACTGACTTATACCCTTGTGTTTTCAGGTCCGCCAGTTGCATATCACGGCCGAGGGCCTTCCCGGTCCTGACCTCTATACCTTCGTTGAGGAGCAGTTTGATTTCAAAATCGAGATAATCGCGCGGCAGCCGATAGGCCGGAATGCCGCTGCGCATCATACCCCCGAGTTCCTGGGAAGCTTCAAAAATCGTCGGTGTGTAACCTTTTAGCGCCAAATCGTAAGCGCAGGCCAGCCCCGCCGGACCACCGCCGATGATGGCGATTTTCTCCGTATAATCGTGTTTTTCCGGTTTAACCCGTTCACTGGGGGGACGCTCGATGGATTCACCCTTAAGGAGTTTATCGTGTTCATAGTCGGCGACGAAGCGCTTGAGGTTGCGCACGGAGACGGCGGCGTCAATCTGGGCTCGGTTGCAGTTGTTTTCGCAAGGATGATGGCAAATCCTCCCGCACGTACCGGCAAACGGCATTCGCTCGCGGACAACATCCAGGGCTTCGAGGAACTTGCCTTTGGCGATTAAAGCGACATAGCCCTGGGCATTCACGCCCGCCGGGCAAGTCGCTCGACATGGCGGAGGGAGTTCACGTTTGTCAATAGTAAAAACGTTGGGAATAGCCTGCGGATAAAGCCGATAAATGGCTTTCCGTTCGGCAAGTTCGCCGTTGAAAAGGTCCTTCATGTGGACCGGACAGGCCTCGGCACAGTCGCCGCAGCCGTTGCAAAGTTCTTCATCCACGAAGCGGGCGTGTTTTTTGACCGTAACGTTGAAATCCCCCGCCTGACCTTCAATTTTTTCCACATCGGCGTAACTGATGATGTCAATATTCAAATGGCGGCCCACTTCCACCAGCTTCGGACTCAACATACACATCGCACAGTCGTTGGTGGGAAAGGTTTTATCCAAACGGGCCATATTACCGCCGATAGCGGGCTGTTGTTCGACCAAATGCACCTTGAAGCCGCTATTGGCGCAGTCCAGCGCCGCCTGCATTCCGGCGATGCCGCCGCCAATAACCAGCACACTGCCGCGCTGTACCGTGGGCATTCGTGACGCGGGCATCTTGCCCGCGGAATCTTCCGCGGAATTGTTTCCACATGGAGTTTTATTGTTTTTTTTCGCTTCCGCGATCATGTAACACTCATCTCCGGCCGCCAGGAAAACGGAACAAAACATTTGGATAATTTTAAGGCCTTCTCGTCGAGCCCCAGCGCCAGGCCCATCAATTGCGTAAAGAAAATTATCGGTATAGGCGATGCTATATTGAATTCTTTGCGCCAGGTATTTTGTTTGGTGTCGAGGTTATTGTGGCACAAGGGGCAGGCGACGGCGATACAGTCCGCCCCGCGTGCGACGGCGTCATGTAAGATTTTTGCCACCAGTTTTGCCGATGTTTGCTCGCTCGACAAAAACAGACTCGCCCCACAGCATTCTGTTTTGTATGACCAGGTCAACGTCTCCGCGCCGGCCGCTTCGAGAATGCGGTCCATGCTCATGGGGTAGTCAATGTCATCGAACGGTTCCATGCGCGGCACGCGGGTATTGAGACAACCATAGTAACACGCGACTTTCAGGCCGCGCAACGGTTTTTTAACTTTTCGGGCAATTGCGTCCAAACCAATATCTTTGGCGAAAAATTCCAGCACATTTCGCACTTTTACATAGTGATCGTAGTTAATTCCGGTGTCATTTTGTAATTTTTGCGCCAGTTTTTCATCTTTTGCTAACTCGAACGCTGTACTGGCCAACCGATGGTAGCAGGCCGCACAAGGCGCGATAACTTCATCGAATCCCTGCTCGCGGGCCAACGCCAGGTTCCGCAGATTGAGTCCCAGGTACACTTCATGGTCCAGGGCATG
>JAFGBA010000105.1 GCA_016933395.1 Sedimentisphaerales bacterium
GCACCGCCGCATCGCCGTCCTCGGTTCCACCGGCTCCATTGGCGTCAACGCCCTGGAGGTCATCGATTCCCTGGGTACTGGCTACACCGCCGTCGCCGCCGCCGCCGGCTCTAACTGGCAAACCCTCGCTAAGCAGGCCCGCCAATACAACCTCGAACGCGTTGTCCTCGCCGATACCACCCACATCAACAACCTCCGCGACGCCCTCGCCGGAACCCCCACCCAAGTCCTCACCGGCCCCGAACACCTCGAAATCCTCGCCGCCGACCCCGACATCGACACCATCATCGTCGCCGTCGTCGGCTCCTGCGGCCTCCCGGCGGTCATCGCCGCCGCCAAAGCCGGCAAAACCGTCGCCATCGCCAACAAGGAATCCCTCGTCGTCGCCGGCTGCCTCGTCATGCCCCTCGCCAAAAAACACAACGCCACCATCCTCCCCATCGATTCCGAACACTCCGCCATCCTCCAGGCCATGCATTCCGGCCGCCGCCACGAAGTCAGCCGAATCATCCTAACCTGCTCGGGCGGCCCGTTCCGCAACGTCACCGCCGAGCAAATGGCCTCAGTGACCCTGGCAGACGCCCTGAACCATCCGACCTGGAACATGGGCCCCAAGATCACCATCGACTCGGCCACCCTCATGAACAAGGCCCTCGAAATCATCGAAGCCCGCTGGCTCTTCGACATCCCCGCCGACCAGATCGACGTCCTCATCCACCCCGAATCCATCGTCCACTCCATGGTCGAATTCTGCGACGGCAGCCTCATCGCCCAACTTTCGAATCCGGATATGCGGTTGCCCATTCAGTATGCGCTAACATATCCTGACCGTCGGGCGTGTCCGGCCCGGTCGCTGGATTTGAGTCAATTGAAGCAATTAAATTTTCAACTGCCTGATATTAAAAGATTTAAGTCACTCGCCCTGGGTTTTCAGGTGGCCCGCGAGGGCGGCACGGCCGGGGCGGTGTTTAACGGCGCCAACGAAGCCGCCGTGGAAGCGTTCCGGGCGGGGGAAATTCCCTTTACAGGAATAACTGAACTCGTCGATAAATGTTTACGTAAGCATCAGCGGATAGATGCTCCCACCCTGGAGGATTTGCTGGCCGCAGATGTTTGGGCCCGCTGTGAGGTTCGCCAGAACCTTCCCGCCGTCCAAAATGCCGATATAAATAGGCGAAGGTAACGCGAGTTATTACTATGATCGTATATTAAATAAAGAGGTTGAAAGTTAGACTATTATGACAGAAACCACGTCCGATAAGCAAAAGAACAACATATTTTTCAAACTGGCCTTGACGATTATTTTACTGGTGGGGGGCGTTACTATATTGGGCTGGGAAAAGACGGTGAATATCATCATTGTGCTGGTGGGATTTGGCGCTGTGATTTTCGTACATGAGTTGGGGCATTATCTGGCGGCCCGGGCGGTGGGAATAAAAATTGAGGCGTTTTCGCTGGGTTTCGGCCCCGTTTTCATCGGCCTCACCCGTGCGGCGGGTCGCTGGCACACCCGTATTCTGCCGGATTTTTCACATAAGGATGATCCGGCAGCCCGGCAGGCCGACGGCACCGAGTACCGCCTGAGCCTGATCCCCCTCGGCGGTTACGTCAAGATGATGGGGCAGGAAGATCTTGCTGCGGATAAGCCCTCGGATGATCCTCGCTCTTTCGTCAATAAAACCGTTTTACAGCGGATGTTTGTCATTTCGGCCGGCGTCATTATGAACCTCATCTGCGGCGCGTTTGTTTTCATGTTAGTCTTCGCGCACGGTTTTGAAACGACACCGGCGGTGACAGGTATCATAATGAAAGATTCGCCGGCGCAGAAAGCAGGGATGCGTCCCGGCGGTGAGATTTTAGCGATTGACGGCAAAAGACGGATTACTTTTTCAGATATCCAGATTGCCGGCGCGTTTACCCGGCCGGGAGAGATGCGCGAGTTAGAAGTACATTATCCTGACGGATCCACTGAAACGCATAACATCACCGTGAGTGAAGATCGCAACGCCTTGGGCTTGCATTATTTCGGTATCGATATACCAATGAGTTTGGTTATCCCCAATGAAGTTGAAGAAGTTTCCAAGGAAGAGTTTGTCGAAGAATTGCGAAAAGACGGCCTCGAGCCCGGCTGGTCGGTCACAGCGGTGAACGGTCGGCCTATTTCGCGTTATAGCCAGTTGTACGACGTTATCCATCCTGAATTGGCCGATGGTTCTGCTCAAGAAGTTACGCTTACCATCGCCAAGGATGAATCATCTGATCAGGTTAAAAATATATCAGTGGCATTGAAGCTTGATTCTATCAGCACCGAAGGTCATGTGTTTGGCTTAACGCCTCGATTAAAAATCACATCCGTTTCAAAGGGCAGTTCGGCGGAAAAAGCTGGTTTGAAAAAAAACGATATTGTATTGGCCGTGGGGAATGTTGCCAATCCGACATTCGAAGATTTACGTCAGCAATGTCGCGAGAATGCCGACAAACCTATGAAAATTCAGGTTTTACGCGGTGCGGACGAAACAGAAGAAGATTTGGTGTTTACGGTGACACCCAAGCGTGCGACGCTGTGGTGGCTAAAACAGATATTCTTAAGCGAGACACAGCGTGAGTTGTATTTAAGTCCGATTATCGGTGTGTACCCAGCGCAGGACATGGATCATCCGATTATGGCCAAAGCTGTTGCGCCCATGTCCGAAGTCGAACCGCTGAAGATTCCTCGCGGTGCTAAAATTGTTTCTGTTGCCGGACAGCAGGTAAATAATTACGAAGATATATTTACCGCTTTGCGGGACCACCGGGGCAGTGAGGTAAATATTGTTTATGCCGTAGATGGCGGCGAAGGCCAGGTTGCCGCCAAAGTTCCCCAGGATATTAAATGGACAAGTGGTGTTGTGTGGAAATTGGACTGGCAAAATAAATATGATTTGCCGTTACTGACGCTCAAGAAAACCATCAAAGGAGATGGTATGCTGGATTCATTGGCGTGGGGGTATGAAACATCCGTTGGTTTTGTGGCGCAGACGTATGCGTTTATCCGCGGGATGATGACGCGGCAGGTGTCGGCATCGGCGGCAAGTGGGCCGGTGGGGATTTTATCCATGAGTTATACGATTGCGAGTGAACAATCTTTTAACAAATTTTTCTACTTTATGGCGATGATCAGTGTGTGCGTGGCGGTGTTTAATTTCCTGCCGCTGCCGGTGCTGGATGGGGGGTACGTGGTGATGTTGATTATTGAAAAAATCAAAGGATCGCCGGTATCGATGAAGGTGCAGGAATTCATCACCTACAGCGGCTTGGCCGTGTTGTTATTGTTTGTGATTTATGTGACCCGTAACGATATCGGGCGACTAATTACGGGCGGGTATTAAGCCGTTTAGATTTTCATGGCTTGATGCAGGACGGCGATGGCGGCGCCTTTGATAAGGGCGTCGTCGCCGGCGGCGGCGCCGGTGATGATAATGTCGCGGGAGGCGTTGTCATAAACTTCGGCGGGCATACGTTCGTGGATGCGTTTTATAAGGAGATCAAGACAATTTTGGCAAACGTAGCCGCCGAGTAAAACGGTTTCGGGGTCATAAAAATTGATAGCAACCGCCGCCATACGGGCGAGATAGTCTGTAACCGTGTCGGCGAGTTTACGAGCGTAATCATCGCCCTGGAGGATTGCCTGCCCCCACTTTTCGATAACCTGTTCCGGGACATCA
>JAFGBA010000002.1 GCA_016933395.1 Sedimentisphaerales bacterium
ATTAAAAACGCCTGGTTGGCCGAACAACTGGGCGGTAAGGTATACGACATGGTGTGCCGGTTCGAAGCATGAATTTAAATGGTCATTCCCGCGCAGGCGGGACACGTAGCGCAGCGAATCCAGTTAAATAGTCTGGATGCCCGATCAAGTCGGGTATGACAATAAGTTTAAAACCATTTTAAAAAACAGGAAGGTGTTATGAAAGATCCGCGGCTGGAAAAATTGGCGCAAGTGTTGGTTCATTATTCGACGGCGGTTAAGCCCGGTGAACTGGTGGCGATAGGATCGAGCGTACCGGCGGAACCCTTGATTCGGGAACTGTGGCGGGAGGTCATTAAGGCGGGCGGCCATCCGCATTTGCGATTGGGGCTGTCAGGCCTGAGTGAAATTTTCTTCGAGTGCGCCTCGGATGAGCAGTTGGATTTCGTGTCGCCGCTGGCGAAATATGAAATTGAGACGTTTGACAAACGGATCGGCGTGGGCGCGCCGGAAAACACCCGCGCCATGACAAACGTGGACCCGGCCAAACAGGCGCGCGTGACCAAGGCGCATAAGCCGATTTTTGACCGCAGCATGGAACGGACGGCCAAAGGCGAGTATTCGTGGGTGGCGACGATGTACCCGACCAACGCCTCAGCGCAGGATGCGGAGATGTCGCTGGCGGAATTCGAGGATTTTGTGTTCGGGGCGGGACTGTTGGACCGCGACGATCCGGTGGCGGCCTGGAAAGAAATCAGCGCCAAGCAGCAGAAGATCGTGGATTATCTCAACACCGGCAAAAAGGTGCATCTGGAGGCGGCCAACGGCACGGACCTGACGTTTAACGTGGAAGGCCGCAAGTGGATAAACTGCGATGGACGCATCAATTTTCCTGACGGAGAAATCTACACCGGGCCGGTGGAAGACAGCATCAACGGCACGGTGGCGTTTAGTTTTCCGGGGATTATGGGCGGCCGGGAGGTCATTGGCATTCGTATGAGATACGAAAAAGGCCGGGTGGTCGAGGCGACGGCGCAGAAAGGCGAAGAATTCATGCTGAAAATGCTCGATCAGGATGAAGGCGCGCGGAGGATGGGCGAATTCGCCATCGGCGTCAATTACGGCATTCAGCAATTTGTGCGCAATACGCTGTTCGATGAAAAAATCGGCGGCACGATTCATATCGCCGTCGGCGCGGGCTATCCGGAAACCGGCAGCGTCAATAAATCCGGCCTGCACTGGGATATGGTGTGCGACCTGCGGCCCGGCGGACGGCTGAGCGTGGACGGCAAGCCGCTGATGGAAAACGGCAAATTGGTCGGATTTGAAATTTAGTAACTGATCACAGTATGACAAGCCCCTGACGAGAGTCAGGGGTTGAATAGACAAGACGTACAAAAACACACAGGGCGTCCGACCCCCAACTTTCGTTGGGGGCTAATGTAATGGAAAACCGTGAACGGTTACATAATTTAGAGATTTACATGACGGCAAAATTTGAAATTTAGTAACTGATCACAGTATGGCAAGCCCCTGACGAAAGTCAGGGGTCGAATGGACAAGACGCACAAAAACACACAGGGCGTCCGACCCCCAACTTTCGTTGGGGGCTAATGTAATAGAAAACCGTGAATGGTTACATAATTTAGAGATTTACATGACGGCAAGAATTCAAGCGATATTATTCGATTTCGGCGGCACGCTCGATCATGACGGGATCGACTGGTTCGACCGTTTTTATCGGGACATCAAAAAATATGATGCCGCCCTGACGCGCGAAACCTTTACGGACCATTCCAACTGGGTCAGTCGCCACGTGGGCACGTTGGCCGATACCGCCGGATTGAACCTGGCGGATATGGTGGCGCGGCTGTATAAACACCTCCATGCCCGGATGAGCAACGGCGATCCGTGCGCCTGGGACCACGCGGTTCTGGCCCAAGCCTTTGTCGCCGAAGCGCAAACGTATCTCCGGCGCAATCTCCTGTTGCTGCAAAAATTGCGGCAGCGTTACCGCATCGGCGTCATCAGCAACAACTGGGGCAACGCCGCCGGCTGGTGCGAGGAATACGGCTATGACACGCTATGTGAGTGCATGGTGGATTCGACGGTGGTGGGTGCGGCCAAACCCGATGCGCGCATCTTTCAAGCCGCCCTGGAGCAATTGCAACTCCCGGCCGAAGCCTGCGCCTACGTGGGTGATAAATTCGAGGCGGATGTCATCGGCGCAGTGAATGTCGGCATGAAGCCGATATGGATGGTCGGAACGGAAGATAAAGTTTGCCCCGATGATTCGTTGCCGACTCGCCGCTTGCGACAGTTAACAGAATTGGAAACGATGACGTTGTAACATGTTTTTCTTGCCTTAACAACGTTCATTAATTATTCATAAGCGGTAACTTGAAAAAGCTAATTGGAGATTCCAATGGGCATCTGCACCCAATTACGATTATGGCGGATATTGATATGTTTATGCCTGACGGTGTCTATTGCATGGACCCAAGAAAAACCTGAAATCATTTCCGATGAAGCACGTTTGTTGGAAAAATGGGAGACGATTCAAAAAAATGATCCGCAGAATCTTGTTTTTGAAAAAATTGGAGATGGTCTTTACCATTTTAAAACCAAAAGATTTCCCTATGATGGAGAATTGCGCGTTTATAGTGTGATTATAGAAAAAGAAAATAACTGGGATCAGTTTCCAACAGGAAATATAACTGTTGAATTGCTTAACCTACCTGATCATTTTTTCGATCAATATAGCACAAATTATTTTCGTTGGGCGAACTTAAACAAACTTTATCTGGATATTGAAAGCGGTGATTGGATTTCTGAGGATGAGTTAACTAATAAATCGCTATCAAAACTACATAATAAGCAACCCGGGTTTCCCGATATTCCTGATACTTCAGATCCATTAAAATCAACTGCCTGGTCTTACAGATTGCTGATAGTTTTTTCCATTTTTATAATCGGAATCGTACTTTACACCGTTGTCCGTTACATAATTTATATAAAAGAGATGAATAAGAATTTTTCTATTAATAAAGAATCGATAATCGAACAACAACAACTGCAAAGTGAACAGGAAAAACGTGTGAAGGAATCATTTCGCTTGGCCAATGAAACTAACCGTCTTTTACAAGAAATTCTCAATAAGTTGAAAAAAACAAAAGAATAGATTCTCTCCTGTCAAGATTAAACCTTTTCGCCTTTGATAAATACATGTGTAGGCTGAGAGATAGATTCAAGGATTTCTTGGGGCCAAACGTGAGGGGATGAATTTAATGGTAATGCGATGAGGTCGGCGGCCTTGCCGGGTTCGAGGGAGCCGGTAAGGTGGTCCAGGTTCAGGGCGCGGGCGCCGTTGATGGTGGCCATTTGCAGAAGGGTGTCTGGAGGGATGTCGGGGTATTCTTGGTGCAAGAATCGAATCTCGTCGAGAATGCTCAAAGTGCTGTTGGAAGCCAAACTGTCGGTTCCCAGGCAGACGTTAATGCCGGCGGCGAGCATGTCGCGGAAAGGGTGCGGCGGATGCCGGAAAAACTGATGCGAGCGCGGGCAATAGACGACACTATGTTGCGTTTTGGCTAGTTCGTTGATTTGTGCGGTTGTGATGTAATTCACATGGGCCAGCAAAAACGGTTGCTCGCCAAGGTTCAAACTTAAAAAGTAATCCACCGGGTCGCAGCCGGGCGGCGTAAAGTCATCGGGAATAAAATGGATGTCGCGAAGGTCATCGAAAATCGGTCCGCGCCCGAAATGCAAAAACTCAAATTCCTCTCGTGTCTCCGATAAATGCGTCATTAGCGGCAACTGATGTTGTCGGGCCAATTGTGCCACCGCCTCAAAAAGCGGGCGGCCGACCGTGTAAGGCGCATGAGGGGAGACGCCCGGTTGCAGCAAATCATCAGATAGGGTTTCATCAATCCAGGTTTGCAGCATGTCGCGTTTCTCTGAGGGATCGTTTTCCAAGCCAAAAATTTCCGCGAAAGCAATCTTTCGTAGCGGCGAGGATTTTAGATGCCGCCATGCCCTATGCCGCCAGGAAATATCCCCGACGGTCGTTACCCCGGCGGCGAGTGACTCCCGACAGGCCTTGGCCAGCACATCTCCCATATCGCCCTCCCAGTTCCGCCGTAAAGCCCGCAGGCGGCCCAGCCAATCAGCGAAACTGCCGTTGTAGGGGACCGCATCCTTGAATATGCTTAGTTCCATGTGGGTATGGGCGTTGACAAAGCCGGGCAACAGGATGCTGTCGGGTAATTCCAGAGTTGGGCCGGCATAGGGTTGAGAGACGATGTCGTTCCAAAGGCCGACAGCGAGAATGCGCCCGTTTTCGATGATAATCCCGCCTTCTATGATAGCCGGCGTTGTTACCAGCGCTATCACCCCCGCGCGGAGACGTAGCATCCCCGCGGCCATTACACCCGGACGGCCGAACGATGAGGGAGGTTATTCCGGAGGGTTTCTTCCTTTTGCTCGGCGGGGGTTCGGTCGAGTTGCTGTTCCAACAGAAAATCTTCCATGTCGCCGGCTTTATTTTCCAGTTCGAGTTGAGTCATAAATTGTTCGGCGACCTTGATGCGTTTCCGGGCGAGGTTGCGGACGGCCTCAAAGCGGAAACCCTCACGCAAGCGAGCGGTCCAGTAATCGTATTCGAGTTTGCGTTTCCAGCTATTCATGGCGTCGGCAACACCCTTACCGTGGACGAGGTAACGACGACATTCGTTAAAAATCCCCACTGCGCCCATGTCTTCCAGGTTGCGGGCGTCGGAGAGGATCATGGCTTCGATAAGATTGGTTTCGCGATTACCTGACTCCGTGATGATGGCGCAGACACGTTCGAGCTGGCGCGGGTTGAGCAATTCAGGAAGCCTTTCCTGGACCACCTGGGTGGAAAAATCGCGCAGGTCGGCGTCGGAAAGGTCGGCCAGCACCAGGCGGCTGGTGCGATCACCGATGTCGGCGTAACGGGCGAAACCGGCGTCACGGAACAACGCGGCAATGTTCAGGCAGGGCTGGTCGATTTGGAAACACTGGATTTCCTTAAGCTGGGTAATATTGCCGCAATGACGCAGCACCCGCAGGGCACGATCAAGAAGATAGCGATCAGGCGTGCCCTTAACTGTAGGAATGACAAGTACTTGCTCAGCTATTTCGCGTATGACGCCCAGGTCCGCCATAGAGACCTCCGTATTTGCATTTTTGGTATTTATGTGAGTCTGAACCTGGCGAAAGGTCTCTTTTGATTAAAAAAAGAGAGATGCTTCGCACCGCTCAGCATGACAGCGACTACACCATCTTCTTATTCATCGGCCGATGGTTTGGCAACGCTTGAATAGACTCAAAGGAATCGATAGTAAAAATCGCGTTGGCGCGGGGTGAAACCGGCCGCTCGGATCAGAGCCTTAAGTTCCTCAAGGCTGATGCGAAAGGTCGTACCGGCAGCAGCAACGACGTTTTCTTCTATCATCAGCGATCCCATATCATTACAGCCGCAACGAAGTTGAAGTTGGCCAATCTGGGGGCCTTGGGTTATCCATGATGCCTGATGGTTGGGGATATTGTCAAGATAAAGTCGGGCAAAGGCGGTCATTTTGAGTTGTTCCACGGCCCCGACGGGTGTGATGTCGAAGCGGCGGGCCAGACGGGTGTTACCCGTTTGGAAAGGCCAACAGGTAAACGAGGTAAACGCCCCGCCCCGGCCGGTTTGCTCGCGCCGGGCGAGGGATTCATCCTGCAAGCAGCGGAGGCGGTCGAGATGTTCGATACGTTCTTCGACGGTTTCCACCTGGCCGAACATCATCGTGGCAGTGGTGAAAATGCCCCGGCTGTGAGCACAACGCATAACCTCCAGCCACGCATCGGCGTCGTCTTTGGCCGGAGCGATTAATCGTCGAACACGATCAACCAGGATTTCCGCTCCGCCGCCGGGGATACTATTCAGGCCCGCATCGATAAGGGCGTCCAGCAGTTCACTGAGACTCAGCTCTTTCCGGCGGGCGAGAAAGTTGATTTCCGGGGGCGAATAGGCGTGGATATGTAAGTCGGGGAATTC
>JAFGBA010000106.1 GCA_016933395.1 Sedimentisphaerales bacterium
ATCTACGATTGGATGCCGAAAATTGTCAGAAAAATTTTTTAGCAGCGTAACTTGGGCTAGCAAAACCTCCAAGATGTCGCCCCGAGCGCTGCGAAGGATTTCTTTTGAAGAGGAAGAAGAGAGATTCTTCGCTGCGCTCAGAATGACACTGGTGCAACTTTATCGTTTTTTTAGAGTGCTTTAGTCTGTAGTCGGTACTCGACGATGACCTGGGCCTTGAATATCAGTTCGTCGAAGCGGGCCTCGACGGCGATTTCGGTGGGCAGGGGGGCAACCAGTTCCGCGCTATAGCTGAGCGGCGTTTTTGCCGCACTTTGCTTTGCTGCATAACGGCGATACAGCTCTTGTTTATCCTCTCCGGTAATGACAGGAATGGAAAAACTGACGGGCGTCAGGGCGACATCGAGTTGCTCCTGGTAGATTTGCCGTTTGGCCTGAGCGTTCTGACAGGCTTGCCGGAGGGCCTGGAGCTTAAGTTGTTCCTTGTTGGAATGTTCGAAGGTGATGCCGAGGTAGTTGATTTCCTTGTGGTTATCGACCAGGTTGGCGACATGGCGGAACTGTTCTTCGGAGCCGAGGGTGATTTTAACCTGGTTATCGACGCGGTAGCTGTCCACTTTTTGCCCGAAGAGGCCGTATTGGGGCGTGGAGGAGAATTTGTCGCTGCGAATGTCGCTTTCGGCGATCCCTTTTTGCTGAAGCTGGGCGCTGATCAGGCTGCGTATTTGCTGGTTTTTCAGCAGGGCGTCCTGAAGGGTTTTTTCCTCCGTGGCGACTGTTATCGTAACCACCGCCCGGTCGGCCTGCACCTTGACTTCGGCTTCGCCGACAATCTGCACGGTGCAAGGAATATCCTGGAGATAATTGGTAAGTTCCCGGGGCGTGCCCTTGAGTTCCGGCTCAGCGCCGAGGACGGGGGAACAGGCCAATAACAACATCAAGGCGATAAAGTGTGTTTTCATGGGAACCTCCATAAAAAAGGGCATAATAGTTTATTGGTTTAGGATCAGGTTTTCGTCATGCTGCCGCCTTATGACCTATTAGATACGGTCAGCGGCCGAAAGTTAAGCTGATTTTATATTTATTTATCGATTTTTCGCGATAAATACCGAAGAAATGACAAAAAAAAACCGCCCTTGCCACCGAAGGGAACGGACAACAAGGGCGGTTTAATTAATAAATGACGTAAGTTGCTATATTACCTTTTCGGACATCAGCGCAGAGTTATTTCTTTCGCCGCAGAAAAAGTACGCCAACACCCAGTAACGACAATGTTATCGGTTCGGGCACGCAGATCGTGTCAATAGCGAGTTCGTCCATGGCGAATAACGCTCCGCCCGGCACGAAGATGCCGACATTGATGGTCTCCTGGTTAGGTTGAGGATCGATTTCCCAGAGGACTTCGTAATAGTTCCAGTACGGCTGATAAACAGGATCAACAGGCCGGCTGATTTCGGAAATAATATTGATGTCGGCCGAAGGGCTTGTCTGGAGGTCCGTGATGTATTGGAACGGCGTGGGCGTTGGATTGAGCAGAAAATAGGTCACCTGCATCCACACGTATTTGGTTTTGGTAAGGTCTTGCGCGTTGGGGACTACGACACTCATGCCTCCCAAAACATCCTGCGGGTTGCCGCCCAACAGACCGGGCAGGTCGCCCACGGCCCAGCCGCCTGTACGACCGGCCGTAAGCGTCGTTGGCAGGCCCAATTCAGCCAATATCGGGGCGGCGTCATCAATCCACATGGCCCCAGTAGAAGCAATGGTAACCGTAGAAGTACCAAAAGGATTGTCATCAACGTCGGGATTGGCAGGATTAGCGTCCGTACCGAATTCCCATACCTGATGGGTGAATGAGGGATCGTTGTTATCCCAGGCCGGCGGATTGTCATAATCCGCCCACGATACACCGACCCATAGGCCGATACAAAGGCAGACTTCCACTACTTTCTTGAACATTTTCCTTCTCCTTAAAATATCCAACCCGAAAGTTACTGAGGCCACATCCTCAGAAAACATCTAATTACTTTAATTAAATGAACTTAAGTATTACCTGATGATTCGGAGATATTCCAAAAATTTCCACAATTAATAATGACTCCGCTTAATATAGTGTTTTGGGCGGTCCTTGTCAAGATGCAAAGTAGATTTTAATGCCGATAATCGACTCGTTCCCGGTTTTCATCTCCTCCGAAAAACATCTCCAGAAACCTGTAACATCAGGTTTTTTACCCTTTGCAGTTTATATTGAACCCGGATGATTGTCCTGGTTGGCCCTTGCTTTTGCCGAACGGGGTGGTAAGCTGACCGAATAAGATGATAACATACGGAGCAGACAAGAGTAATGAGCATCTCCCGCGTTGGTCATGGCTATGATATACACTCCCTGGCACCCGACAGAAAGTTGGTTCTCGGCGGTGTGGAAATTCCGTATAAGTTGGGTTTGGCCGGACATAGCGATGCCGACGTGGTATTGCACGCCGTTATCGACGCCATGCTGGGTGCGGCGGCGCTGGGTGATATCGGTGAAATGTACCCCGACACCGACCCGGCCTACAAGAACGCCGACAGCGGCAAGCTCCTGGAAAAAGTATATAATAAAATCAAAGGCTGCGGTTATCGCGTGGCGAATCTCGATGTCACCATCATCGCCCAGAAGCCGCGACTGAGCGATTACAAGGATCAGATGCGTCAAAGCATCGCCCGGCTGCTGGGCATCGATACGGCCGACGTGAACATCAAGGCCAAAACCAATGAAGGCTTCGACGCGGTTGGGCAGGGAAAGGCAATCGTCTGTCACGCCGTGGTTGGTTTGGTAAGGTAGCGCCGCGGGCATCCTGCCCGCGGTCCCAGGATGTACTATAAAAACATAACGGCATGAAAACATCGCGGGCAGGACGCCCGCGACACGAAAATGCCGGCGAGGACACCGGCGGTACGTAAAGGAACGCTCATGGCTTTCAGACTGTACAACACATTAACCAAACAAAAGGAAAATTTCGAACCCGTCACGCCCGGCAAGGTGGGCATTTATTTGTGCGGGCCGACGGTGTACAAGGAAAGCCACATCGGCCACGTCATCGGTCCGGTGATATTCGACGCCCTTAAGAAGTACCTCACCTACAAAGGTTATCAGGTCAAGTTTGTTGTCAACATCACCGACGTTGACGACAAAATCATCAACGAAGCCAAACGCCTGGGCGTTCCCATGAAGGATCTGGCCGAAAAGCTCACGGCCGCTTACTTCGACGCTCTCGATCAACTCGGTGTCAACAGCATCGACGAATTTCCGCGAGCAACGGAATATATTCCCAAGATGATTGAACTCATCCAGCGGCTGGCGGAAAAAGACGCTGCTTACGCCACCGAGACGGGCGATGTGTATTTCGACGTCACTAAATGCAGCAATTACGGCAAGCTTTCACATCGCAAGAGTGACGACCAGCTCGAAGGCTCGCGCGAACTCGCCGGCGGCGGCAAACGCAATGCGGCCGACTTTGCCCTGTGGAAAGCAGCCGGGGCGGATGAAGTCGGCTGGGACTCACCCTGGAGTCGCGGCCGGCCGGGCTGGCATATCGAGTGCTCCGTGATGAGCATGGCCCTGCTGGGCGAAACCTACGACATCCACGGCGGCGGCATGGACCTGATTTTTCCCCACCACGAAAATGAGATCGCCCAGTCGGAAACCGCCACCTGCAAACCTTACGTCAAGTATTGGCTGCACAACGGTCTGACCCGTATTCAGACCAAAGTCGCCGGCGGTGAATGGAAAAATGAGAAGATGTCCAAGTCGCTGGGCAATATTCGCCCCATCAGCGAACTGCTGGAGGCGTATCCGCCGGCGGTGATTCGCTACTTTTTGCTCAGCACCCACTATCGCCGGCCGATTGATTTTTCCGATCAGGCGCTGACCGACGCCCAAAAAGGCATGATGAACATCTACCGTCTGCTCGACCGCGTTAATCGCCTTAACGGCGAAGATGTCTATCGCTACCCGTGCGATGTCAACAGCCTCACCGAGTTGGCCCATACCGACGAGGATCACGCCTTGCGTGAAGTCCTGACCGCCGGGCAGTTGAAGTTTTTGGAAACGCTCGATGATGACTTTAACACTGCCGGGGCCTTGGCCGCGCTGCATGATTTGGCCACGGCCGTGAACCGTTACATCGACCGTCGCCAGCTTGAAACCAAACCCGACTCCGACGCCCGCACCCTCGCCCTGCAGGCCGGGCGGATGATTACCACTCTCGGACGAATCCTCGGCGTTTTCACCGAACCGTTGAAATCCGCCGACAGCGACGATGAACTCACCGAAAAACTCATGGCCTTGCTCATCGACCTCCGCGCCCAGGTCCGCAAAGACAAAAACTTCGCCCTCGCTGACGCCATCCGCGATAAACTCACCGCCCTCGGCATTGCCCTGGAAGATCGGCCGGAAGGGACGATATGGGTAAAAATGTAATACTTTGAAATAAGTGGCTGAAAAAAACTTAAAAATTTTAGGTATCGATCCCGGCTTGCAAGTTACTGGTTATGCGGTGCTGGCGCAATCAGCACGGCGGGTAAAGGTGCTGGATGCGGGTGTGTTTCGCACCGACGCCAAAGGTTCTCTGCCGGAGCGATTGGTGCAATTGTATAGCGACATCAACGATTTGCTGACGGAACACCGGCCTGATTGCATGGCCATCGAGGAACTTTACGCCCATTACGGCCATCCGCGGACGGCGATCCTGATGGGTCACGCACGAGGTGTATTTTTGCTGGCCGCGGCCCAGCATAACATTCCCGTCCACGACTATGCCGCCACCCGCGTCAAAAAAAGCCTTACCGGCGCCGGCCGGGCCGGCAAGCAGCAAATGCAACGCGCCGTGATGACCCAGCTTAACCTCGCCCGCCTGCCCGAACCGGCCGACGTCGCCGACGCCCTGGCCATTGCCCTGTGCGCGATGAATGAATTAGGCCGCGAAGCAAGTAAAACATCAGATGGTTATGTTCGACGTTGATCGAACGTCAAGACAATATAAGCCGGGGAAAAGAGTTTAGATGACTATACCTGAATCTGTTCGTTCTGACACCGAGGTGCGATTTTTGCCAGGGGTGGGTCCGCAACGAGCGGCGGCGCTGGAGCAGATGGGAGTGCGAACGGCAAGGGAGTTACTGTATTACCTGCCAAGGGATCATCAATTTTTGCCGGAGCCGGCGCTCATCGGGGAACTGCGCAAGGACCAGCAGGCAACAATCGTAGGGAAGGTGGTGAATTTACGATACGCAGCGCGGACGCGGCCGCCGCGGCTGGATGTGCGGCTGGATGACGATACAGGGGCGTGTCGGCTGGTGTGGTTTCACGGGGGATATTTGCGGGATCAGTTCTTGCCGGGCGATATCATGGCGGCGTGGGGTAAAGTCAGCCGTTACAAGGACACGTTGCAATTGGCGAATCCGGGATTTCGCAAGATCGCAAACGTCGATGAGCTGGAACAATTGCAGCAGGCGGGGAAGGCCATCTACCCCGCGACGGCGCAATTGAAAAGTTGGGAAATCGGGCGAATTATTCAGGCGTCGCTGGAGCGGTTGTTGACGCTGGCGGAGGAGCCTTACGAGGAAGACTTTTGCCGGGCGCGGGAGTTGATTCCCCGGCGCGAGGCGTTAAAGTTGATTCATCAGCCGACGGACGAGGAGGATGTTAAGCGGGCGCGGCGACGGTTGATTTACGATGAATTGTTTCTGATGGAACTGGGCATTGCACTGCGGCGGCGGCAGCGGCGAGTGGCACTGAAGGCGGCGCCGTTGGCGGTAACAACGTTGCTGGATCAGCGAATTCGGGCTTTATTTCCCTTCGAGTTGACGAAGGATCAGAATCGGGCGATCGAGGAAATATGCAACGATTTGGCCCGCACGGAACCAATGAACCGGCTGTTACAGGGGGACGTGGGCAGCGGCAAGACGGTGGTGGCGTTGTATGCGGCGTTGGCGGCGGTGGGATTGCATTATCAGGCGGCGATCATGGCGCCAACAGAAGTTCTGGCGGAACAGCATTTTCAGAGCATCGAGCGATATCTGGCCCATAGTCGGGTGGAGCGCGTATTACTGACGGGCGGATTAACGGGTGCGCGACGGCGGGAATTGACAGAGGCCATCGGACGGGGCGAAATAAATCTGGTCGTGGGCACGCAGGCATTGTTGCAGGAAGATGTGGCGTTCAAAAACCTGTCGCTGGTGATTGTCGACGAACAACACAAGTTCGGCGTCCGGCAGCGGCGGCGGATTCGCACCAAGGACCGGGCTTGCCATTATCTGGTAATGACGGCGACGCCGATACCGCGAACACTGGCGATGACGATTTATGGCGACTTGGATGTATCCGTAATCAAGCATGCCCCGCCGGGGCGGGGGCGAGTGGTGACCAAATGTTACGGACCGGAAAAACTGCCGGATGCGCATGAGTTTATTCGATCTCAGGTGAAGCAGGGACGGCAGGCGTATTTTGTGTATCCCCGGCTGGAGGAAGCAGCCAACGGTTCTGTTGAAGTTGGCGAAAACGACAATGCCTATGAACCGGGCCTATTAAAAGCGGCCATCGCGGAGCACCGTAGGTTGCAGGAGCAGATATTTAGTGAGTTTAACGTGGGCCTGCTGCATGGACGGATGGACGGAACTGAAAAGCAACGGGTGATGGATGCCTTTCGCGAAGGGAAAATAAACATTTTAGTAGCGACGGTGGTTATTGAGGTGGGTGTGGATGTGCCGAACGCAACTATCATGGTGATCGAACATGCTGAACGTTTCGGCCTGGCGCAATTACACCAACTTCGAGGCCGCATCGGGCGCGGCAGTCGGCAGTCGTATTGCCTGCTGTTTGGCGATCCGCGAACAGAGGTGGCGATAGAACGACTGGCGATTATGGAAAAGACATCGGATGGATTCAAAATTGCCGAGGAGGACTTGCGGCTGCGCGGACCGGGAGAGTTTTTTGGAGCGGCACAGCATGGCTTGTGCGAACTGAAGATTGCCGATATTATACGCGACATGGATTTATTGCGTCTGACGCAACGGGATGCCTTCGAACTGGCCCGACGGGACTGCACCCTGGCGGCGCCGGAGCATCAGGTGTTGCGACGAATGCTGATAGAGCAGTTCGGTGAAGGGCTGGGTTTGGTGGATGTTGGCTGAACGACGGGATATTCGGAGAAAAAGCGGTTGAAAAAACCTGTGTCAATACCATTGCGTGCAGGGCGGACTTTGTGGCTGGCGCTGGGCGCGGGAGTCATCCCGGCCTTGGCGGCTTTGGTGGCGCAATACGGATTCCGCCAACCGCTGTTGCCCGAATGGGTTTTGCTGGCGGTGGAAATCGCGGCGGCGGTGATGTTACTGGGAGGAATGCTGGGAACAGAGGTAACGCGAAAAACAGCATTACCGCGGCGAACGGCGGTTTTCGAACTGATATTGTTGGGGGTGCTGCTGGTGCTTTTATTTTTCCTGGTTGAATATCGTCGGCAGGTATTCCACCTGTTCCTGCTGGTGTTGGTGGCGGTGCGTATCGGACGATTGGTGGTGCAGACCATGGCGGGAGGGTTTGCGCCAACGCGGATGCTGCTCACCAGTTTTATCAGCGTGATTTTGATTGGCGCCATGTTGTTGATGTTGCCGGCCAGTCATCCGGCGGGTGAGGAAATAAGTTTTACGGACGCTTTATTTACCTCCACCAGCGCGACATGTGTGACGGGGTTGGTAGTGAAAGACACGGGGGGGGATTTCAGCCGTTGGGGGCAGGTGATTATTCTGTCGCTTATTCAGTTGGGCGGGCTGGGCATTATGATTTTTGGGGCGTTGTTTGCGCTATTAACGGGGGCACGGTTGTCGCTGCGGGAATCGTCGGCAATGCAGGATATCGGCGTGCAGGAAGCGCCGGGGCGGATGGCGCAAACGGTGATGTTTATCTGTTTATTCACTTTGACCATCGAAGCAATAGGAGCCGTGTCGATGGTGGGCATGTGGCAAACGGATCCGCAGCGGGGCGGGCAAT
Organism: Sedimentisphaerales bacterium; assembly: GCA_016933395.1. GTDB lineage: Bacteria > Planctomycetota > Phycisphaerae > Sedimentisphaerales > SM23-30 > JAFGBA01. The sequence continues at coordinate 8,024 of JAFGBA010000106.1, forward strand.
GGTTCAAGAGTGCGTTTCATGCGGTAAGCGCGTTTTGTAATGCGGGTTTTTCGCTGCAGGCCGACAATCTGGAGAAATATCGGTTTTCAGCGCGGGTGTATCTGGTGATTGCGCCGTTGATTATCGTTGGCGGATTGGGTTTTCCGGTGCTGCGCAACTTGTATGATTGGGCGATGTACCGTTTTCGGTTCCGCCGGATACCCTCACGGTTGCGTACTCAACCGGTGCGGTTGACGCTGCATACCAAAATCGTTTTGACCACGACAGGTATATTGCTGGCGGCGGGGTGGCTGGTGCTGGTGGCGGTGCAGTTGACCCGGCCGGATGCGGGACGGGAGGGATTCACCCTGAGCACTTTGTTGGATGGTTGGTTTAACAGCGTAACGGCGCGAACCGCGGGATTCAACACGGTCGATATAGCCGGTCGCAGCGCCGGCGGCAAACTGGTATTGGTTTTGCTGATGGCTATCGGCGGTTCACCCGGCTCCACCGCCGGAGGTATGAAAACCATCACGCTGGCCGTGCTGATACTCAGCGTCATGGCGACGTTGCGGCGACACTTGCAGGTGCAGGCGTTTCGCCGCAGCATACCACTGATGATTATCCGGCAGGCCGCTATGGTGTTGATTTTGTACGGATTGGGATTGTGGCTGATTACGCTGCTGTTGACGATGACGGAGCATTCGCTCGGTGCGGATATGCTGGATTTGCTTTTTGAGGCGGCGTCGGCGCTGGGTACGGTGGGGCTGAGTACAGGCGTAACGAGCGGATTGACAACCGCCGGTAAGTGGGTGATTATGGCGGCGATGTTGATTGGTCGTCTGGGGCCGCTATCGCTGCTGGCGGCGTTGTCGGCAGGTTCGCCTCCGGCCCGATATGAATATCCCAGTGAGAATTTAATAGTGAGTTAATTTTTTAGCCACTGATTACACTGATGGACACGGATTGAATTTTTGATTTTTGAAGATAATTTATGGTTTATATTTAAAATTACATATCAGTGAATCTCTGTGAAATCTGTGGCAAAATAATTCAGATTGGAGCAGAATATGCGACGATTTGCGGTGATTGGATTAGGGCGTTTTGGCGGGCAGTTGGCGCGGGCGCTGGCGCGCGGCGGCAGCGAGGTAATCGCCATTGACAAGGATCGCAAGCTGGTGGAGGCGATCAGTAATGATGTGGCCGTGGCGGTGCGACTGGACAGCACCGACGAGGAGGCGCTGCGGGCACAAGGCGTTGATAAAGTCGATGTGGCGGTGGTGGGCATCGGCCAGGATTTCGCCAACAACATTCTCACCACGGTGACGCTCAAGTCACTGGGCGTGAAGCGTATTTGTGCCCGGGCCGAGCAGCCTACGCATGGCAAGATTCTGCGCCGCATCGGTGCGGATGAAATAATTTATCCGGAAGAGGAAAGCGCGTTGCGCTGGGCCTTCAAGCTGGCCACGCCGCAGATAAGTGAGAAACTGGAATTCGCTCCCGGCTTCAGTCTGGCGCAATACTCCGCCCCGGCCGGTTTTCATGGCAAATCGCTGGCGGAGTTGAACCTGCGGAAAAAGTACCGCGTCAACCTCATCAGCCTGCGCCGGGCGGCGGAAGGCGAAAGCGGCGAAGGCGAGATTATTTCCGTGCCGCTGCCGGAAACGATTATCCACGCCGGCGATACGCTGTGGCTGGTGGGAGCGGATGATGATATGGCGAATCTGCCGGATAAATAGCGAAATAAATTTTATATGGTTTTATTCATAAAAACTCATATAATAAAATTACATGGATTGAATACATCTAACGTGGCTCTGGAACAATAATTATATGAAGTTATAAGAAGCGAGTCTAAACAAGAAATGCGGGATAAAAAATGAACGGACCATGGGATGCCCCACAACCAATTCCATATCAAGGAAGTAAGCGAATACTTGCTCCAAGTATTTTACCCCATTTCCCTGAAGATATTTCACGTATCGTCGAACCATTTGCCGGATCCGCCGCTATTACTATTGCCGCCGCTTTACGAGGATTAACCAAAAGATTTTGGATCAATGACGCTCATGCGCCATTAATGGACCTTTTGAGAGAAATAATTGAAAAACCGGACGCCATTTCCCGGACATACACCAGACTTTGGAATGCTCAGCTTGGGAACGAACGAGCGTATTTTGACCGGATAAGGACTCGTTTTAACCAAAATCATCGGCCGGGTGATTTTCTATATTTACTTGCTCGATGCGTTAAGGGCGCCATCCGCTACAATTCGAACGGGGAATTTAATAACACGCCTGACAATCGACGAAAAGGCGCACGTCCCGACGAGATGCGCCGTCGAATAGAACATGTTTCATATTTACTTCAAGGTCGAACGCTTATTACCACTCTGGATTACAAAGAAGTACTCAAAAAATGCAAATTAGGTGATTTGATTTACATGGATCCTCCCTACCAGGGCGTCTGCGGCGATCGCGATCAAAGATATTTACCCAAAATAGACCATGATGAGTTTTGTACAGAACTCGAAAAATTGAATAAGCGTAATATTTGTTATATTATTTCTTATGATGGTCGGACTGGTGATAAAACCTACGGGCAACCTCTTCCTGATTCTCTAAACCTGACTCATCTCGAATTAGAGGCGGGGCGCTCCACACAGGCGACATTACTTGGCCGATCAGATATAACCTACGAATCGCTTTACCTTTCACCAAATCTCACGCCGGCGGAAGTAACAGAACGAGAAGTGCAACTATCTCTTTGGTAATAAACGCATGGCGAAGAAAAATAAAATGACAAAAGCGGCGGGTTTGCCCAAAGCTTTTCTTCGAAAACTCACGTCGATTACCGCAAAAAGGCCCCGAATAGTTATTAATCACATCTTAAAGCATGGATTTATCACCACCGAAGAACTAAGTGAATTATATGGCTATGATCATGCCCCTCGCGCCGCGCGTGATGTGCGAGAACAGGGAATTCCCCTGGAAACTTATCGTGTCGAAGGGAAAAATGGACGAAAAATCGCAGCCTATTGTTTTGGTGATCCGACAAAAGTACAGGGTGGTAAGTTTGGCGGCCGTAAAACTTGGTCTAAGGATTTGAAAAATGAGTTAATATCTTTGCATGGCGAAAGGTGCATTATTTGTTTTACTCCATATGAGCCGCGCTATCTTCAGATTGATCACCGCATTCCTTATGAAGTTGGAGGCGAACCCAAGGGTAAATCTTGCAAAGAGCATTATATGCTTTTGTGTGGTTCGTGCAATCGTGCGAAATCCTGGTCATGTGAACACTGCATGAATTGGAAGGATGATCATTTAACTGAGGTATGTAGAACATGTTATTGGGCTAATCCAGAAAATTATAAACACATAGCCTTGAGGTTAATTCGCAGGCTTGATGTAACCTGGACGGAGGATGAGGTATCTGAATACGATAAACTCGCCGAACTTTCAAAACATGCTGAATTGGATTTACCGGATTTTGTTAAACATTGTCTGCGTCGAGTTTCAGATTGAAATTGAAACCGTTATTTATTGCTGGAAAAAAACACCCCTCCGTTTATCACGAAAGGGTGTTTTTGTTTTTGGGTATCTGATAGTTTGCTTCAAATCACCACTTGCCGGTTTTGGCGGTGGAAGGTTTGGGCAGGCCGTTCATGACGCTCATGGATTTGGCCAGTTCCGCGTCGGGCAGGGGGTAATCGTGCAGCTTGCCTTCCAGGAAGGCGTGGTAACCGGTGAGGTCCATCAGGCCGTGGCCGCTCCAGTTCATGAGGATGACTTTTTCCTTGCCTTCTTCCTTGGCCTTTTTGGCTTCGCGAATCGTGGCGGCGATGGCGTGACTGGTCTCCGGGGCGGAGATGAAGCCTTCGGTGCGGGCCCAGAGCATGGCGGCTTCGTAGCATTCAATTTGTCCCAGAGCCAGAGGCGTCAATAAACCTTCGTTGACGGCCTGGCTAACCAGCGGGGCCATGCCGTGATAACGCAGGCCGCCGGCATGGATGGGCGGCGGTACGAACGCATGGCCCAACGAGTACATCGGCAGCAACGGGGTCATCTTGGCGGTATCGCCGTGGTCATAGCTGAAAGGAGCGCGAGTGAGCGTCGGGCACGACTGCGGCTCGACGGGGATAATGGTGATATTCGCACCGGCAATTTTATCGGCAACGAAGGGGAACGCCAGGCCGGCGAAGTTACTACCGCCGCCGGCACAGCCGATGACGACATCGGGGAGGTTTTCGCCCGCTTTTTTGAGTTGCTTTTTCGCCTCCAGGCCGATGATGGTTTGGTGCAGCATGACATGATTAAGTACGCTGCCCAGGGAGTAGCGGGTTTGACCCGTAGGATCGGTCACGGCCGCTTCGATGGCTTCGCTAATGGCAATACCCAGACTGCCGGGGGTGTCGGGCATTTTTTCCAAAATCGCCCGGCCGGCGTTGGTTTCGGGGCTGGGGCTGGGGATACAATTTCCACCCCAGGTTTCCATCATAAGCCGACGGAAGGGTTTCTGGTCGAAGCTGATGCGGACCATGAACACCTTGCATTCCAGGCCCAACAGGGCGCAGGCAAAGCTCAGAGCGCTGCCCCATTGGCCGGCGCCGGTTTCGGTGGTGAGCCGTTTGATGCCGAATTTTTTATTGTACCAGGCCTGAGGAACGGCAGTATTGGGTTTATGGCTGCCGGGAGGGCTGACGCCTTCATTTTTGTAGTAAATGCGGGCGGGGGTTCCCAGAGCCTCTTCGAGGGCTTTGGCCCGATAGAGGGGGCTGGGACGCCAGCGGTAAAGGATATCCAGAATTTCTTCAGGTATATCGACCCAGCGGTCTTGGCAAACTTCCTGTTCGATGAGGTTCATGGGGAAAACCGGGGCCAGCATGTCAGGCGTGACCGGTTTTCCGTTCGGGCCCAGCGGCGGCTGGAGCGGCGTGGGCAGGTCGGCCGCCAGATTGTACCACTGACGGGGGATATCTTTTTCGTCGAGAAAAAATTTAATGCTCATAAGTACTCCTTTTCCAAATGCTTACGTTAAATTATCTTTCTTGTGACATAAATTCCACGGGTTATTCAACGATATATCACGAAACCAGCGACCATATATCTGGTTTTATATGAATTTGAGTCTTGAACACTCGTTCAAGAAACCAGGAAACTACACGTTTTCCCTCTCAATCGTCCAGAAAAAAACATATCGGGTTATCGTCAGATAGTATTCTGTAAAGGCTCGATGTGCACCTTTATTTGCGCCGTTGTTATCGGTTCATCCAGCTTTATGCAAATACGCGTAGGCAAGGTGCGGGTGCGAAAATCCTCTTCGATTTTCTCCTGCTTGAGTGTGAATGCTTGTTCCCCGACCTCGATGGTTATCTTCACTGATTTGTTATTCGCGGTAATGACAAGGGTGTTATTATCAAGCGTTTTAATCTCAGCGAAAGTAACCAAGGCCGTAGCGAAGGATTGCGGCTCGAGGAAACGTACATCGTCCGTGACGGTTAATGAGCCGGAATCTGCTCGGGAATAAGAAAAGGTGCGGATGAGTCGTTCCAGGGGTTTAACATCATAAGCGGAGGTTATATCCATTTTCAGGGTATCGATGTTTTCCTCGAAGTTCGCCCCCAACACCTGAGCATGAGCCTGGCCGCCGGTTCGTTGAAGTTCACCGGCAACGACGGGGACGGGATGGCCGTAGGAATTCAAGGCGTTACTTTTGTAGCGGTCGCGGCTGAATGTTCGGCGGGTGTAAATCTCTGATCCCGGATCGGCCAATAGCAACACGCCATCCAACGCAACAACGTAAGATCCCACGTCGTTGTGATTATGCATTTCACCGTTATGTCCGCCTTTTATCGCCGCCGCCAAACCATACCGGGCGGTTTCGCCCGGACGACATATAAGAACCTGCCCTTGGTCAAACCAGGTGCGTATCGGCAACTTCGCCGGGACGTCATTTACGGCGGCCTGTGTTGCGGAATTGGGAAATGAAAACAGAATCGCCTCCGGAAGCGCGCCGCCGGATGAGGTCATGTCGGTGTGTGCCGGACCGATGGGTAAAGCCAACCGTTGGCGTACATAGAATAACATCCATGTCTCCGGTTGAGCGTCGATGGAGCAATCAGCAAAGGCCGGACTGAGTCCTTCCGTCATTTGAATGGTCCAGCCGAATTGGGCGGCTTGTCGTACGTGGGGTAATTGGAGAAAATCGAGTTTGCCGTTGGTCGCTTGATAGATGGTTTCGGTCAGGGCGAGAAATCTGCCGAAACCGTAATTCCAATACCCCAATCCTTCCGAACAATAGCCGTCATCGCCGAAACCATTTAGGAAACGTTGGATGTGTTTTTCCGCTCCGGCGACAAAAAGCGCTCGGTCCTGGCGGCTTTCCAGCAGGGCCAGGGCGCCGCCGGTTGTCTGGGCCTGGCAGACGGCGTTCCAGTTGCTTGAAGTGCTTTTAAGCCAGTTGGCGGCCGGGCGTTTACCTTCATACATTTCCTGCACGGGATCCAAAACGCGCTGACGTACATTGGCAATCAACAACGTGCGGGTTTCCGGGGATAGTTTATCTCCCAACAGCCAATTTATGGTGGCCAGATTCCAGGCGATGCCGCTGCTGCGGAGTTCGACGATGTGCGTTTTACCGTTGAAGTTTTCCAGGGCGCCGTCATGGGCCGGCAACGCCCAGGATTTAAGCGAACACCGATAACGAATGGCTGCCTCGATGTCGGGCAGAAAACGCCCCTGGTTTTCCAGACATTCCGCCAACGTGGCAGAGTGCAGGCGTTTGCGCAGGGCGGCCTCCACGTTCTGATAATGGGTTCGGTTGCCGTTGCGGGAATATTCCAGATATAACTCGTCCGTTAATTGAGGCATGGGTCTGGCGATAAGTTTTTCCGCTTCCGCCACGACGTTTTTAAACGCCGGATGTTGTACTAACCGCTCCCAGGTCTGGCGGTCGCCAATAGGCTTTCCCACGCCCCGGGGTTTTTCCGGCAGCCAGGCGGCGATTTGCTCCATGCGTTTGGCGTCGGGCATAAGTTCCGCCTGCACCAGAGAGGAGACCCACGATAAACAAATTATTCCGAGGGAAAACAGAGGAAGGAAATACGGTTTCATGAAAGATATCTCCGTTGTCAACATGGAACGGGTTGTATCAAACGGTATGACAGATTAGGAAATCTGCTGTTTCCGCACAAGGCAAAAAAAAGGGTTTTGCCGTTTTGAGAGATTCGGCAAAACCCGTTCTCGTTCCAGGCGAGTACGGTTAGCACTCTAACCTGGGAGGGGAAGAGAGAGCTCGTTCAATTTTCGTTCTATCTTAACAGTCCTGCGGACCGGTTATTTTCAAGGGCCCAGGCCCGACGGTTCGGGGGGGAACTGCCTAAGCCTGGGAGGGAGAGAGAGAGCAAACTTATTCTCTCGCCCTTTTAATCGTTTCCGAAACATCGTCGAGCGATGCTCGCGGCGATTCTATGCGATCCACGGGCACCACCAGGGGAGCGCTAATCCCTGGGACATCAACGACAGCGAAAAAGTTACGTTTCTCTCCCATGTCGCTGAGCAACACGATTCGGCCGCTTAATCGCAGCCGTTCGGTCAGGTGCGCCCGTAAATCCTGACGATCGGGACACATCACATCCGCCAAACAAAAGCGAACCTGTGCGCCCGGTTGTAACGGGTCACCATACATTTTTTCTTCCTTTGGCCAAGAGCCGAGTCTCTCCACTCTCGCATAAAGATTATTAGCAATCGACGTGCCAAAGGTTGGTTACACTTCAGCTACCCCCCAAAAGTTTGTTAAAGGCATTATTAACAGATAATTACAATTAGAATAAAAAACGCCGTCTTGCCGGGCGTTGGAGGTGGTTTGTGCGTGGTGGGAAATGTATTTCACATCTTTTACAACCGTTTATACAATCATTCCCTGATTTCGGCCCAGGCTCGCTGCAATAGGTGAAAAATGTCTCTTAAAAAGGCGGGGAATATTAATTTACACCGTTGGAAATGATTTTCTCATAAATCGATCCGGATGGATTAAAACGGTCGATCATGGTTGATTCATGTAAATTTATCCTTGCGAATAAGCCGAATGGTGGACACAATGGCGAATATTCTCGGGTAATGTCTCATAGGAAATGTCAGGTGGAACAACCAAATATTTATTTGGAAACGTCGCGGTGCAGGTGAACCTGGGACATATAAAAAACGAACACCGAAACGGAGGTGCGCCATGAAACACGGCCAACCATTATTTCGATTTGGATTGACTCTCGGAGTTCTTCTTGCAATCGTGTCGGCAACACAGGCCCAGGAGCTTCGCACCTGGACCAACGCAAATGGAACTTATACGTTAGAAGCGAAATTCGTCTCGGAGGCCGACGGAAAGGTAATTCTGACCAAAGAAGACGGTGGAAAAGTGACGATTGCGCTGGAGCAATTGAGTCAGGCCGATCAGGAGTACATTGCCGGTTTGCAATCGGCCAATCCGTTCAAACCGATGGAGGACAATCCGTTCGAGCCGTTGGATGAGCAGCCGTCCAAGGCGGTCGAATCCGAACCCGACGTTAAACCATCGGCACGACAACCGCGTATTGTCACGGTTCAATGGGGCAGGTCCAGAGGAGTGCCGCTGATAAGCGGTGATCGGGACTGGTCCGTCACGGTCCCGACCATTGAACCGGCCAAGATGCACACCCTTCCCGTGATGCTTCCGCCCGAGACGGACTTTTTTGAAAAGTTCTCGGGGATGGCGATTAATATCTCGGCCGGGAAAGCGGTCGTCGGCTACACACTGGAGGGGACGCACAGGTCGTCGCCTCGGCCCAGGGGGGCCGGCTTGGGGGCTTCGAACCGGCGGGATGAAGCTTCGATCACGCGCCTGGTGATGTGCGATCTTGATAAAGGCCGCCACGGCGCTTCGATAACCGAGGTGGGCGAAATGGCGCCGCTGGCCCTGCACAACGACGGTCAACGGGTGCTGTTGCGCCAGGATGGATTCGGAACCGGAAATTCGCAACGCCTGGAAATCTGGTCGGTGGAGAAAAATCGGGTTGATCGCCTGCTGATTTGGCATCCTTACGAACATCTTGGTCGGATGGATTGCGATGTCGCCTGGGCGGAGTTTATTGACGGCGACACGCTGGCGACCTGTAGCGAAGGCGGATTAATCGCGTTTTGGAATTGCGCCACGGCGCAACCGATCTGCCATTTGCAGTTGTCTCGCGGCGCGGTCCCGGCGTTGAGCGCCGACCACCAGATGATGGCGTTTTGCAGCGACGATTGCATGGGTGTGTTCGACGTCGCCAGGAAAAGAGTCATCGCGCTGCAGGAAACGCCGAGCCGGCTATCCAGTCCCGAGGTGTCGTTCAGTCCGTCGGGCAAGCGGATCGCCTGCATTGCGCGCGACCGCATTCTGGTTTGGGACACTGCCTCGGGGCGTCTGGAAAAGGATTTTACCATATCCGGACTTGCAATGCTTGGTGCAATCGACTATCCGGATGAGGATTATATTTTATTGGGCCATAAGTACCTGGTCGCCCTGGATAGTCAAATCAAGTTATGGGAGTACCAGGGCGTGAATTATGCGCGTACGGCCGGCGGAGTGACATTTCTGGGCGCGTCCGAAGACCACCGTAATTCGCCGGATATCCTGATGACCGTCCGGCTGCCGCACCAGGAAGCCCTGACGTTGCTCAAGCAAGCCCTGGAACAACCGGACCTTTTTGTGTTTCATAAGGGATCAACGGTGCGATTGGACGTCAACGGCGTGCCCCAAAGCCACCGCGCCAAGGTCGCCGAGGCGTTAACGAAAAAACTACAGGAGATGAACTGCAAGGTGTCCTCGAACGGCGCGATCGATTTGGTCGCTTCCGTGGAAGGCCCCAAATCGGAGCGCATTGAATACCACCACGCAGGCGAATACCAGGTGAATCGCTACACCACCTTGTTGAAGTTCGTTTACCAGGGGCAGGTGGCGTGGCAGACAAGCGGAACCAACATCCCCGGGATTGTTTCCGTCGGGGAAGGTGAAAATATCGGGGACATTCTCCGACGGGCGAGCCAGCAGCCGGATTATACATTTTATGAACATGTCAGGTTGCCGGAATTCCTGCAAAAACCGACCGACAATAAATCCGGCCGATCCTCAGGGATGACGCTGGGCGCATCAAAACCGCCCATGCGGGGACGACGCTAAAAAAGAGAAAGAAAAAGGGTCCCGACATGTTCTGTAGAACAGGTTCGTTGGTTGTCATTCTAAGGAAGTCGTAGATGACCGAAGAATCTCAATTTTATCACCGAAAGAGAAATTCTTCCCCTTCAACTACGCTCAGGGCTGAAGGCTAATGCGCTCAGAATGACAATCGCAGGTTTTCGACAGAGCCGTCCCGAAACCTTTTCTTGTCTCGCGGCGCCACTGTGCTTTGGGCAAGACGCCCTAAAGAAAGACCCGACAACCTTCTGATATCTTTAATTTACCTATCTTACTCAGAGCATTGCCGATAAGGGTCGTCTTCGGGCGGACCGAGCCAGAGCACCTTTGCCGGGCGCGGGCTGCGCTGTTGAGGCGTTGTTGGCTGGTCGCGGTTGTCGGCTTGAGGTGTGTCTGTATTACTCTTTTTAAAATCATTATTAAAATTATATATATTATTAATGGAGTTTGGAGAATGGTGATTGGAATTTGGAGTATGGAGCTTGGAGTGTGGAACTTGGAAATTGGAATTTGGAGTGTTGAACGGTCGTTCAACGGTCGTTGCATTTTTCCGCCGCTTCTCAGCGCTGATGCGGCCGGCCTTTTGCGCTGTAAGTCTATAATTTTTATGTCGTTGTATTTGCTCTGTTAAAAACGGACAAGTAAGAATTTGATCGTGAAAGATGAACTTATCTTTGAGTTTTGCGAAGAACACGTCGTACTTTCGTTGTGATTTAATCCGCATAATCCTTTTAAGATTATCCCATCGAAGGTCCAATGAACCACCGTTAATCCACAGATTCATCAGCAGTAAAAAATACATGCCCCGTTCCTCCATCGTCAGGCGGTTGAAGACAGGGTCGGCTAACATATCACCGGCATAAAGCTGAAAGGCGGGGGCGTTGTTATATTGCGGCATGGGAATCTCCTTTCGAAAAAATATTTGTGAACCAAAAAATATCCGGTGTCATCCCCGCGAAAGCGGGGAACCAGAAATTCCGTCTGGATGCCCGATCAAGTCGGGCATGACACGTGTATCACCGACGTCCTCGTCGGCATTTCAAACCTTCGTGCCGGCAGAATGCCGGCGGTACAGTAATGCAACGCAGCGTTTATTCCCTAAATAAAGAGAGCATGTATGTTAGATGTAAATCTAATATTATTATATTATAATCTATAAAATGAAAAACGCAAGTAGTCATTCGCATAAATTGAAATAATATTGTGTATTTTTTTGAAAAATATAGTTGACATAATGCAATATATATATTACACTATGACTATGATATATTGCTTTATGTCATATATTGATGATAAAAGGAGACAACGTGGAACCAAGAATGCAATTAAAGCTGGCCCGAGTGGCGCATAATCTCACGCAAGCCGAACTGGCGGAGAAGGTGGGCGTCACCCGCCAGACCATCGGCCTGATCGAAAACGGAGGGTATAACCCTACTTTGAATTTATGTATTGCCATTGCCCAGACACTTGGCAAAACTCTTGACGATCTATTTTGGAAGGAGATCGACCATGAAAGATGAACGCATTCAAACTACCACCAACCGAATGGCCGCCATTGGATTTTTTATCTGGAACTTATTATTGCCAATATCTCTTTGTTACAGAATATTGATTCTCAAACAGTACCCCAGCCAGTGGTGGGATATCGCCGCCATTTGGATCATCGGTATATTTGTCGTCTTTATCGCCAATGCAGGCAAAGGCGGCCTTGATTACCAATTCAAGAAGAAATTTTTTACTATAGGTATTATTATCGTTATTGCTATTGCGGTTATATTATTCATCATGGGCATGATACATTCCATCGCCGACTTAGGCGGAGTCCTGATCGGTTCAATATCCGGAGTGGGGCTGGTTATTGTGGTCGCTTATCTCCTTAACCGCCGCTGGCGGCGCAAAGCAGGCTTCGAAAACGAGCCATAAGCAGCCAAGGGAAGGCGCGGCCTGCCAAAAGACCCACAACGAAAGTTGTGAGTTTTCTCATCTCTGGGCGTTGAAACCTACCTTGGGTATTTTACTCGTATGTCGCCGGCTAACTGGTTTACAGCAGCAACTCGGCGATCTGGACGGCGTTGAGGGCGGCGCCTTTGCGGATCTGGTCGCCGGCGAGCCAGAGGTTGATGCCTCGGTTATCGGGCAGGGACCCATCGCGGCGAATCCGGCCGACGAAAATGTCATCCTGACCCACGGCGTCCAACGACATGGGGAAGCGATTGTTCACACGGTCATCCATCACCGTCACGCCTGGGGCGCGATGCAAAATATCAACCACCTCATCGACTTCAATGGGATTAGTGAATTCCAGGTTGATACTCTCACAATGCGTCCGCAGCACGGGCACGCGAATGCAGGTGGCGGTAATAGCGATGGAATCATCGTTAAAGATTTTGTGCGTTTCCTTGACCATTTTGGTCTCTTCGGTGTTGTAACCGTCCGGGCCGATGTCAGAGTTGTGGCTGAAACAGTTGAACGCACAGGGATACTGGAAAATTTTAGGTTGCGGCTCTTTGCCATCGAGCACGTCGCGGGCCTGATCGCGGAGTTCCAGCATGGCCTGAGCGCCGGCGCCGCTGACGGCCTGATAGGTGCTGACGACGATGCGTTTGACGGGGTTCGCCTGGTGTAGCGGCCAAATGGGCACGATGCCGATAATGGTCGAACAGTTGGGATTGGCGATGATACCGTGGTGGTCCTTGACCGCCTGGGGGTTGATTTCCGGGACGACCAGCGGCACTGCGGGGTCCATGCGGAAGGCCGAGGAGTTATCGACAACCACCGCGCCCGCCCTGGCGGCGATGGGGCTGAAGTGTTTGCTGACCGAGCCGCCGGCGGAAAACAGGGCGATATCGACGCCTGCGAAGCTATCCTCGGAGAGTTCCTCGATGGTGTATTCCTGGCCGAGGAAGGTCATTTTCTTGCCGGCCGAACGCGAAGACGCGAGGAATTTATATCCCGTCGCCGGGAAATTCCGCTGTTCGAGAATCTGTAAAAACTCCTGACCGACCGCTCCGGTGACACCGGCAACCGCAACCATACATGCCATAACTATTTACCTTCTCTAAGGTTATCCTTCACGGCCCGGATTTACGCACCGGACCCAACACACAAAAGCTGCTCTAACGCTGAAACAGCCCGAAAGAGGATACCATCAAATTTGCAAAAAACAAGGGAATGGCGAAAAAAGATGAATAATGTACGATAATATTATATCTTCATACGGTAACTGGTGGTCATTTTTGGGCAACAAATAAATCTTATATTCTGGAGTATAATAGAAAGATGGCTTTGGAAACTGAACGCGATGGATATCCTCTAAAAAATTGGTGGGATATTGCCGAAACGCTTGCACGCCAAACATTTCAAGTGCGTCGTAAAAATTGTCGCGGAACAGCGTTTTTAGTGTCACAAGGATTGGAAAAAGACTCATCATTCCGCCATTACTGCTTCGCAACAGCTTGGCATGTAATCAACGATATTTTAGATGATGATCATTTCATCTTGTTTCGCTCTCATGATAAGTTAGAAATTGGAGGAGATACTTATCGCATCATGACGGCACGCCTTGGGCCACCTTCGTTTGACTTGGGATTTCTTTTCCTTCGCACAGTAGATAATTTACTCTGTCCGAAGGATATGATGCCAGTCCGCGGACTTAAAACATTCCCTTCACTTGGTGAAAACCTCGGATGGTATGGATATCCGGGAAGTCTTGAACATGAACCAATGTTTTGTCGTGGTACCTTGGCGTGTTTCAAGACTAATCCCCATTGTTATCTTATCAATGGACTCGCGTATCCTGGCATGAGCGGAGGAGCTGTTGTTGATCAATATGGTTGGGTAGTCGGTGTTATTTCAGAATGGTGGCAAGATGGTAGTTTACCTCAGATACCAGGGATGTTGCAAGCAGCACCAAGCGCTATGATCCGGCATGTATTAGAAGACCGTATGAAAGCAAGTGTAATCGATTCCCGTTCTCAACGATCATCTGAATCGTAAATTTGGTAAAACTGCGAACAATTAATCCCAAAATTTAACCATTATAATTTTCTTACAAGCTGCCGGATTTGAGGCGGTACACGGCCTGGATGAGGGCGTCGGTGGTGGCGATGGATTCATCGGCGCGGCGGGCGGCGGCGATGTAGTCTTCGGCGTCGGTGCGTTTCTCGCCCAGTTGCAGCAGGATTTCCAGGGCTTCACGTTCGATGCCGGCAAGGGGGTGTTTCTCGGCGACGGTCGTGGCGGCGGCGAAGGCGGTGAGCTTGCCCTTGAGTTCGGCGATAATCTGTTCGGCGGTGCGCTTGCCGACTTCCGGCAAAGTAGCCAACAGTTTGGGATCGCCCGCTTCGATGGCGGCCGCGATGTCGGCGATGGGACGGGCCAGGGCGCGGAGGGCCTTACGCATGCCGATGCCCTTGACGGAGGTGAACCGCTGGAAGAAAAGCTTGTCGGTCTGATGCGGAAAGCCGATCAACCGCGGCGTGATATGTCCCGACGGGCCGGAAGCTTCGAAGATTTGCAGGCAATGCAGCGTAACGATCGTGCCCAGCCGGGCCGAAAGGTCGCTGATGGCGTAGGCCGGAACCATCACCTCGTAGCCGAGATGTTCGGTCATCACCAGGACGGTATGAGCTTGCGGATTGATTTCTTCGAGCGTGCCGGTTATGCGAGCGATCATAATCGATAGTTAGCCGTGGAATTCACGGATTAAAAAGATAACGTCGCCGTCTCGGCGACATAAGGTATTTACGCCGGCAAAATGTCGACGATACATTTTATTCCGGCTCCTGACTTCTGGATTCAGGCCTCTGATTCCTTTGCATTGCTCTCCGGCTGGGCGCCTGTTCGTCGCACCACTTCATCGAGTAACAATCCCAAACCATCGTACCTGGCGTCGCGCAGCTTCACGGTGCGTTGTGCGCCCTCGGCCGAATATTCGATAGTGAAATGCCCCTCTTTCTCAAAGTATCGTTTGTCGATCTTGTTAATGGCCGTGTAAGGAATCACCACTCCGTTGTCCAGAACCAGTTTCTCTTCATCGGCCGTAATCTTCCGCCTGGCCACCTGCATTGAGGCGAATAAAAAATACGCCGCCACCAGCACCAGCGGTATCGGAATATAACGGTTGGTCAGTAAATTGGTATTCGGCTTGCCGTCCACCGTGTTTTCCTGCTGATACGTTTCGCTAATCCATCCATCATATGCAAACCACCCTGCGAAAATGATACATGCCGCGGCAATAATATAACATGTATTTCGGCTATGTTTGCTGCCTGTTGCGATAACTGCCATGAATATGCTCCTCTCGAAAAAATCCTTTGTGAAAAAAGACTCCCCCTATCATGCCGCAAACCGTTTCCAACTGCAAGCCCTTACAGGCCCTATAATTTATCAATTTATTTCCCTTGGCCGACGGCGTATGGGCAGGCCGCACGAAAACCGCTAAAAAATACGCATTTTCACTTGATTTTACCGATTTTATGTGTTAGACTAATATGCGTAAGAGGGATGAGAAAAAGACTCAAAAACGCATTTCGCGTTCATAAATGTGAGGCGTAATATAGAGAAAGTTTATATGTAGACATATACTGGGCCGTTTCTGGCCCAACTAATTCGACTGTGTTTCGGCACAGCCAAAAAACCGCAGCAGTGGCTGCGCGGCCGAAATGTTTCGCCCCACCCGGCGGCATCGGCCAATCTAAACCAGAGCAAGCTCAACAACGTGAAGTTGAGCTTGCTATTTTTTTATCGCCTTTCATAACCCGCGTTTTTTGCCATCCATCCACCATACAAAAATATCCAAGGTGTTCTTTTATAAGAATACCCGTCGTTCGTGAAATCTTATCACTTCATCAAAACCGGTGTGATTTTATAGTTTGTATCGTCGTGTCTGAACGGAAGCGATACGACAATAAAACCGAAAGGTTTTTTCGGATAGTTTTGCATTGTCTATGATAGATAGAGATGTTGCAAAAAAAGAGAATGCTTTAGATCGCCGAATGTACGCGAAAAACCGCGTTTTTTGGAAATGCCGAAGGAGGGAATCGAACCCTCACCCTGTCGCCAGGACGGGATTTTGAATCCCGCGCGTCTGCCTATTCCGCCACTTCGGCTCGGAATCGGTTGCGCCGTGGTTCTGCGGTGCAACCCGGAAACAGTTATATTAAAAGGGTTTGTCGCATTCGTCAACGGGCTTTAGCCGCAAGTGACGGAGAACTTTAGATGGATTTTACGAATCCCAAGGCGATGAAGGTGAATTCCTTGCCGTTCCAGGCTACGCAAGGCTCGGCACAGGAAGGGATGTCGCTGTCATTCAATAAGTTAAGCCCTTTTTGTTGGGCGATTTGCAGTATCTGCTCGATATCCGAACGGGATAAAACCTTCCAGGGCAGGTGAAACTGGTCGGCAACATCGGAGGTATCAATGGGAATTTCCCAATAATCGGCCGTGACGAAAAGCCTGCCATCAGGTTTAAGTAAACGGGCGGTTTCGGTCAGAAATCGTTCGGTATCCACGCCGTGCTCGAGGACTGAAATACACGTAGCCAAATCATAACTTCCTGCGGGGAAATGGGTTTGCATTAAATCGCCATGTTTAAGGCGAAAGGGAAGACGGGCAAATTTTAACCGTTTCCAGTGGACTAATTGCATAATACGGTCGATCAGAGTGACATTTAAATCGACTCCTCGCAAATTCATAAATCCCATATAGGACAAGAACTTAAGCGTATCTATACCACTACAACCCAAGTCGATAACGGCTGCTGAACGATTCAGGCCGACGGTGAATTTATGCAAATGGTATAAATCCCAATTTTTTTCAGGGCTTTGGTGTTTTGGTAAGCCGTTATTAGAAAAAAACCTACATGCGTTCCCGATTTCCTGCCAGCTTTGTAGTATCTGTATCATAAATCTATTCAATTTCGTAAGATTCTTAAAGCCAATAAACGTACTTTTTATCGTCGATTTGGCCTGAAATAGGTCAAAAACCTTTCCAATCGCCTCCATTTACAGCCAGATGCATCAAAAACAGCAAAATGAGATGTTTTCCGGATATGGTAACGCTTTGCCGATAATCCATATATGGTATTACGTGTGGCCCATTGTATTCCCGTAAGTTTGAGCAATCCCGGCGGAGTTGAAAAACATATTCTGTCTTTATCCTCAGCGTTGCGGAGGTTGGGTGTAGACGTGGAGGTATATTGCACACCGGATGGTAACGGGATGGTCGCCGGCTGTCGGCCGTTGAACGAGTTTCGGGCAGTAAATTTCGATATTTTGCATACGCATAGTGGTTTTTATTGCAGGAAATTCCTATATGGGCAGTTGTGGCGACGGCCGGGGCAGCGCTGGGTGCATACACTCCATAATTCGGCCCTGGAATACATGATCGCCTGCCGCTGGTGGGGGAATTGGCGGTGCTATTACAGTAGCCTGGTGGAAGGCCATTGGGCCAGATATGCCGATCATATCATAGCCGTCAGTCGGCAGGTAAAGACCTGGACGCGAAAGTGCTTTTATACACAACCGGAAAAAATTACGGTTATTCCAAATGGCCGGCAACCATCCGAGGCTAATTCCTTACCGGACAGAACGACCTTACGGAAACGTTTAGGGGTATCACCTGAGAATATTGTCGTTTTGTTTATCGGACGATGCGAGGACCGGGTTAAAAACGCCGATTTTGTGCATAACGGCATCAAGGCATTATATGCCCGTCGGCCGGAAGTGCGATTGCTGGCAATACCCGGCACATCATTTCCGGCGGCGCCGTGGTTGCGGACGACGGGGATTGTGCCGCATGAAGACATCGTCGCATATTGCCGAGCGGCGGATATTTTTGTGAACGCTTCGCTGAGTGAGGGCTTGCCGTTGACGCTGGTAGAGGCGATGGCCGCCGGATTGCCCGTTATCGCCGCACCCGTCGGAGGAATACCCGACATTGTGCAACATGAGAAAAATGGTTTGTTATTACGACCGGACGGAAATGATTTACTTGATTTATTGGGTTATCTGATGGATAATCCCGCCCAGCGCGATCGCTTGGGAAGCCAAGCCCGTCGGGACGTCGAATATTTAACCTGGGATCAACTCGCTCGACATACTCTGGAAATATATCGTACTATATTAAATGGGTCGGCGGCATTCTTGCGAAGGAAGGGAAACGCGGTTTAAAATAGGCAATATTTATGGCTTGGCGCATTCATATAAATCCTGATGAAACCGAGGTGATCCTCGACTTGGAGCAGTATAAGCCTGAGAATGCTCTTGACTCCAATGATTTGATTGTCGCGCTGGGGGACAAGCACGTCGAAGTGAATGAGCAGGTCAAGCAACGTATTCAGGATATTTTGCCGTTGCTGGAGAATCCCGAATTGCCCGAGCGGCGATTTACCCTTGCGAAGGCAACGCCGCCCAAGGCCGGACAGGAGGGGTTTTTTGAATGGGCCGACCATCTTGATCCGGAGAAACGGCACAAGATAACTGAAGAATCGTCAACGGCTGACCGCGCGAGTTTTTACAGTTGTTCCGGTTTGGCTTTGGTCAAAGCCGGAGAGACCATCGGCGTTCTCCATCCGGCCGTACAGGGCCAACCCGGCAAAAACGTTTTAGGCGAAGAAATTCCCCCGGAGGAAATTGAGGAATTTACTCTGGAGGCCGGAGACAACGTGGAATGTCAGGCCGACGGCGTTACATTTAACGCCAAGTGCGAAGGCGAAGTTCACCTGGAAGGGGGGAAATTATTTGTTTCCCAGGTGCTCAATATCGAAACGGATGTTGATTTTGAAACGGGTAATATCCAGTTTAACGGCGACATCAATATTAAAGGAAGCATTAAAGACCTTTTTGAGGTCAAGTCCGGCCATGATATCAACGTGGAGGGCGTTATTGAAGGCGCCCGCGTTATATGCGGCGGCAGCCTTTCCATCAAACGCGGCATCGCCGGTAAAGACAAAGCGGTCATCGAAGTAAAAAACACGTTGACCGCCAAGTACGTTTCCAATGCCTCGGTGTGGGTGGAAGGCGATGTAAACGTCGATTCGGAAATAGTACATGCCGATGTGAACGTTCGTGGCGCGATCACCCTGGCCAAAGGCGCCGTGCACGGCGGGCGGGTGACGGCGGCCGGGAATATCGAATTGCCGGTGTTGGGCAGCAATTCCAACGTGCCGACGCTGGCCCGCGCCGCGATTAATCCTTTCGTCGAACGCGAACTGAACCATCTCAATCAGGAAAAGGACGCCCTGACCAAGAAAATAAGCCAACTTATGCCCAAAGCCAAGATTTTGCTGCAAAGTTGCCGCGGCAAACCCAATGAGGAATTAAAGAAAATTGCGGCGGAAATCGAAGCGGCGAAAAAACGTCTAACCGCCATTGACCAACGCATGGAGGCGTTCGAAGAGGAAAACAAGAAAACCTGCAAAGGCGTCATTATCGTCCACAAGGTTATTTATCCCGGCGTGCGGGTGGAGATCGGCCCGGCGGTGGGGCTTGTCAAGCATGAGATGAGCGGTCCGTTAAAAGCGGTCGCCGTCCGCAGCGGCGGCGCCTACACCGTGGATTTCCGCAGCTTTGGCGGGTAAACATTCGCCGCGATTTACACGAATTATTCGCAGCCATTTACATTTTTATCAGGTCCAGTCCCGCCAGGAGAGGATATCGAATCCCTCTCGCCGATAGCTGTCCTGTCCGCCATAAATCAAGCTGCCGGCAGTTTCCGTCTGTCCGGAGAGTTTTTGCCAGTATTTAAGTCCGGCCAGAAAATCCGGGTGAAAGGTTTGGGCGGATTTAATCTCGATGGGATAAAGGGCGCCGGGCCGCTCCAACAGCAAATCCACCTCATGACCGGTGGAATCCCGCCAGAAATACATATCCGCCTCGCGGCCTTGATGATAACACGCTTTGAGGGTTTCGGAGATAATCCATGATTCGAAAATCGCTCCTCGTTGAACATGGGGCTGAAGGTTTTCTGTCCGGCGGATACCCAACAAGTAGCACAATAGGCCCGTATCCAAGAAGTACAATCGAGGCGAACGCACCAGCCGTTTATTAAAATTGCGATGATGCGGCCGCAGCAAATAGATGATAAAACTAGCCTGCAATACCGAAATCCAGCGTCGCACGGTGTCGGTGGATATTCCGGAGTCGTTAGCAAGGGACGTCATATTGAGCAACTGTCCACAGCGGCCGGCGCATAAACGCACGAACCGGCCAAATGTTTCCAGATCGCCGACATGCACCAATTGTCGAACGTCGCGCTCCAGATAGGTATGAAAATAATCAGCCAACCACTCCTGCGGCGGCAGATGTTGATCGTATATCCGGGGATAGCCTCCCGTGAAAAGCACCTCTTCCAGGGTCGGCGCGGCGGACGAGTGAGATGGTCGAACATTTTCATCAACAAAAGGATCAACAGCTTCACGGCGTTGTAATTCAGCGAAACTGAAAGGCAGTAAAAACCGCACCGCACAACGCCCGGCCAGACTTTGCGTGATCCGTTCGGTCAGCAGGAAATTTTGTGAGCCGGTAAGTAAATATTGGCCCGGTTGAGGATGATTATCGACCCGTTCCTGAAGATAACTAAACAAATCCGGTGTACGCTGGGCTTCATCCAGAATAACTCGGTATGAATACCGCTCCAGGAATCCGCGGGGATCCGTCAAGGCGAAGTTGCGGTTGTCAGGATTTTCCAATGAGACATAGGTATATTCCGGCAACGCCATTTTGGCCAAGGTCGATTTGCCTGATTGCCGCGGACCGGTGAGGGTTACTATAGGATAGCGGCTTAAAACGGATAGCAGATTTTTTTCTAAGTTCCTTTTGTACATATGCTTAAATCACTCTTTGCAATTATACGATTCAATCGCTGATTTGCAAGAGCAATTTTTACTCCCTCATGTTTGGCAAAAAAATAACCATGGAATGCGTTATAACCACAGGATATGCAGGTACATAAGCATGACGCAGGGAAAATATTTCAGGTTTTAAAAAGTGAAAGGTGTTTTCTTTATCTCTGCGATGAAATCAACTTCTGTATCAAGACTACGGCATCCCGCACAGTTTTGATGGTTTCATTATCTTCATCAGATACAGAAATATTGAACTCGTCCTCGACCAGCATAACAAATTCAACTATAGCCAAACTGTCGAACCCCAAGTCGGCAATGAAATACGAGTCGAGTGAAATATCTTTTGGGGGTATATCCGCATGACTGCTGATAAGTTCAATCACTTGCCGTGCCAGTGTTTCGGTGGTTTGCGTTGACATATTCCAGCACCTATCCCTTTCCGGTGTAATCAGTTATCGCGTTCACCAGTTTTCGTATGGTTTTAAAATCGGGCGATGTTCGGCCTTTTTCAATGCGGTTCAGAGTTTCCACACGAACACCCGCCAGTCGCGCCAATTCCTTTTGCGTCAATTCGGCATCCTGGCGTCGCTGCAACAAACGGTCCGCCAGACGTTGATTACTGATAATGATGGCGTTCAGAGGGTCGCTCAATTTCCGGGAGGTTTGAGACCGCAATAAACCGCAAAACTCTTCTTCTTTGATGATGACATACCAGACGCCATCCAGTCGAACCCGTTGATAAGCTGTTTTTCGCTCTTTCATTATTGACAAGTATATAATAATTTACTTCTAAGTCAATTATAATTTTCGAATTATTTCTTATGACTTGGATGTCAAATAATCTAACGTACTGTAACCAAAAGAATTATAAGGAATGGACCAGATAAGTTTCTTGTGCCGGTTCGGTTTTAATAAAAGACCTGTGCTATTGCCATGTTTATATTTTGAGTTGGTTTAAAGTGTTATGTTGCAGAAAAAGGTCGGCAAGCAGAAAAAAGCAGGCCGGCAAAAGAAATCAGATTTTGTCTTCGAATTGTGCATGCGGCGTTTTACGGCGGGTTCTTTGGCGCCAACGGAGTTTGGGGGCGTCGCCCCAGAGCATTTCGAGGTCGTAGAAACGGCGGAATTCCTCGTCGAAAAGGTGAACAACCACATCGACAAAATCGAGGACCACCCAGCGCCCCCGTTGCAGACCGGCCCGGCCAAAAACTTTAAATCCCATTTCTTTGGCCAGGTCGATAAGCTCATGGCCGACGGAGCGAAGCTGGGGTTCGCTGGTGCCGGTGGCGATGACGAAGTGGCGGGCGACGGGGCTGAGGTCGGCCACTTCCAGCACGACGATGTCGCGGCAGTGGCGGTCTTCGGCCAGTTGGGCGGCGGCCTTGGCGAGTTTGCGACTTTGGGTCAGCTCCGTTGTGCGTTTAGCCAATGTTTTCTCCTGTCAGGTTTTGTATATTCCTGGGAGGATTATATGCGATTTTGGCTTATTCAGCAAGGCATAAGGCCGTACGCAAAAAAAACCATTTTTGACGTTTCTTATGCAAGTGTTGGTCCTATGATTAGTAGATGGTCAAAACAGACATGACAACCGTTTCCACGAAAAATGCCGAAAATATGCGGCGGCTTCATGCAAGTTTGTACGGAATGTCGTATCTGACGGATTTTGGGGCGATGCTGCTGTTATTTACGGTGAGCCGCTATCTTGCCCAGCAGAATATGGGAATGACGGTATTGGGCGTATTGGGAGCGATTTTCGCAACCAGTCATGCCGCCAGCGCCTTTATTTCCGGGCGGCTTTCAGACCGCATTGGGCGCAGCCGATGTGTTTTGGGAGGTGCGGTGTTGTTGCTGATCGGTTTGGCGGTGACCCGGATGGGCCTGGGGCATATGCCGGGAATGATGGTGGGTTATATTCTCGGGGGAACGGGGATGGGCGCGGTTTACGCCCCACTGATCGGCTGGCTCAATGATGGCGACCGCAGCCACTTGCAAACCCGCGGCATCAGTCGGACAACCATTTTATTTTGCCTGTCGTGGAATATGGGACTTATGAGCGGACAGGGCGCAGGCGGTTTTCTATTCGCCATTGATCCGCTATGGGCGCTAACGGCCGGATTGGCGGTGGCGGGGATAAATACGTTGGTGTTGCTCTTGCGCGGGCCTCAACCTGTCCATGCGACCCTGGACGATCACCAGCACGCCCTGCAGGCGGCGCATCTGAGCCGGGCGCGGCGATTCGCAACTATTGGCTGGATGGCCAATCTGGGCAGCGCCTTCAGCATGACTACCGTGATGCACCTGTTCCCCCAATTGGCAGTTGCGCTGGGGATCGCGTCTGAATTGCACGGAACATTACTAATGCTGATGCGGATAATGATGATTGCAACATTTTTGTTTATGTACCGCGTGCGATTCTGGCAATTTCGCATGTCCACAGCGGCGGCAACCCAGGCGATCGGACTTCTGGGGGTGATACTGCTTATCAGCGGCGTTCATGTGGCTATTCTGACAGTGGGGCTGGGATGTGTAGCAATTTTAGGCGGATATAATTACTTTGCCAGCTTGTTTTATAACACCACCAGCCGCGATGACGCGGGCAAGGGGGCGGGCGGAGCGATGCACGAGGCAACGCTGGGAATCGGTTTCGCCGCCGGGTCGCTGCTGGGCGGTTTGCTGGGCGGGACGCTGGGGGTGCGGGCGCCGTTTGTTTTGGCCGGGGTGATGCTGATTCTGACCAGTGCGGCACAGGTGTGGCTATATTTTCGCAAAAAGCCGGTCGGCGTCCATTGAGATGATAATAATCACCGCCCCCCCACACAGCATAAATACGCTTGACTGAGTTAAGCGAAGCGGTAATCTGATGGGCCGAACCGGGTGAGGTTTACCCCGGCATAGGAAACCGGCGGATCACCGAGAACCGCAAGCGAGTGGAACATTTTTAATCATTGAGTATAAAGGAGTTATACGAATGGCACCCATTAAGGTAGCAATTAACGGTTTTGGACGCATCGGGCGCACCGTGACGCGGATAATGGCAACGCAACCGGATAAATATCAGTTGGTGGCGATCAATGATTTGGCGCCGTTGGATGCAAATGCTCATCTACTTAAATATGATACGGCTTTTGGGCCTTTTAATGGGACAGTGGCCGTCAAGGGTGATACCCTGGAAATCAACGGTAAAAGCGTGAAGGTGCTCAGCCAGAGAAGCCCGTCGGCCTTACCCTGGGCGGATATGGGTGTGCAGGTGGTGGTGGAATCAACCGGCGTCTTCCGCGCCCGCGAAAGTGAAAAGGGCGGCTACGGCGACCATCTCAAGGCCGGGGCCAAAAAGGTCATTCTGACCGTGCCTTCCAAGGACGCCATTGATGCGACCATCGTCATGGGCGTGAATGACAATATTCTCAAGGCGGAACATCATTGTGTTTCCAACGCCAGTTGCACGACGAATTGTCTGGCGCCCGTGGCCAAGGTGCTGCATGAGACGTTCGGCATCGTACAGGGATTGATGACGACGATTCACGCCTACACCAACGATCAGCACGTAGCCGATCTGGTGCATAGTGATTTACGCCGCGCCCGTGCAGCGGCGCAGAACATTATCCCGACGACCACCGGCGCCGCCCGCGCCGTAGGCAAGGTTATCCCGGACCTCAACGGCAAGCTGGACGGATTCGCTTTGCGAGTGCCGGTGATTACGGGCAGCGTGGTTGATCTAACGGCCCAATTGGCCAAGAAAGCCGCCGTGGCTGATATTAACGGCGCGATCAAAGCCGCCGCCCAGGGCAAGCTCAAAGGCATCCTGGCCTACTGCGAAGATCCCATTGTCTCCAGCGATATTATCAAGAATACTCATTCGAGCATTTTCGACGCATTGAGCACGATGGTCATTCCCAAAGACGGCGGCCAGATGATTAAAGTTGTCAGTTGGTACGACAACGAGTGGGGTTATTCCTGCCGCACGGTGGACCTGATCGCCAAATTGGCCGGTTTGATATAAACAGTCAACTACGGGAGCCTGTCCAAACAACAGGCTTCCGCTCATTTTATATAATCAGGTTTTACCGGGATATTAAAGAATAAAATGCTTCCCGGTTTCATATACCGATACGAGTCATCATTTTATGTCCCGAAGGCAAAGTTATCTTTAATAAAAAGGTGCGATTATGGCCAAGAAGACAATCGCTGATATTAACGTTAAAGGCAAGAAAGTATTTATTCGCGTGGATTTTAACGTTCCGCTGGATGAAAACGGTGCGATCACCAATGACCGCCGTATTCAGATGGCGCTGCCGACGATCCGCGAAGCCATAAAACAAGGAGGACGGCTGATTCTTGCCAGCCACCTCGGTCGGCCCAAGGGCAAGCCGCAGCCGGAATATTCACTTGCCCCGTGCGCCAAGCGGTTGGGCGAGTTGTTGGGCAAAAAGGTTATCATGGCGCCCGATTGTATCGGCCCAAAAGTACAAAAGCTTGCTGACAGCCTCAAAGATGGCGACGTGATGCTGCTGGAAAACCTTCGTTTTCATGAAGGAGAAACCAAGAACAAGCCTGAATTCGCCGCCCAACTGGCTCAAGCGGCGGATGTGTATGTCAACGACGCCTTCGGCACGGCCCACCGCGAACACGCCAGCATGTTTGGCGTGCCGAGTGTGCTCGGTCCCGGCAAACGTGTTTGCGGTTTTCTGATCGAAAAAGAAATCAAGTATCTCGGTGATGCATTGTCCAAGCCGGTTAAACCTTTTGTGGCGGTATTAGGCGGCGCGAAAGTCAGCGATAAGATAAACGTCATTAAAAACCTGTTGACCAAAGTGGATCGCATTCTTATCGGCGGCGGCATGGCCTATACGTTTTTCAAGGCCCAGGGGTTGGAGGTGGGCAATTCCATTTGTGAAGACGATAAGCTCGAATTAGCCGAGGAGCTTTTGGCCGGCGCTCGCTCCAAAGGGTGCGAACTGGTGCTGCCGGTGGATAATGTCATTGCCCGCGAGTTTAAAGCAAACGCTGAGCATAAAGTTAACTCCGGTAACATTGAAGCGGACTGGGAAGGGCTTGATATCGGCCCGGAAACCCGCAAGCTTTTCGCGGAAAAGCTTGCCGACGCCAAAACCATTGTATGGAACGGCCCAATGGGCGTGTTCGAACTGGAGCCGTTTGATGAGGGCACCAAGGCGGTGGCTCTGGCCATCGCCGCCGCAACAGACAATGGCGCAACCAGCATCATCGGCGGCGGCGATTCGGCGGCGGCCATGGAACAACTGGGCCTGGAAGATCGCGTCAGCCATATTTCCACCGGCGGCGGCGCGAGTCTGGAATTCCTCGAAGGTAATGAGTTTACCTGTCTGACGATTCTGGATGAAAAAGAGTAAGTCTTTGTTTCACAAGATGATACAAATTAAATAGCGGTTATTCTGTTTTTAAGCTTGATTTTTGGGTATTAGAATCCGATAATTATGAAAGAATTGATTATATTCCCCGATGATCTTGAGTTGGGTCGTCGGGCAAAAATACGCGCCAGTGATCCTTCGTGGGTCGCTGGTTTTTTTTTGAAGGGGTAGTTTATGGGACGATACGCGATTTTTATTGATGGCGGTTATTTTCGAAAAATACTTGAGAAAGCGGATTTCGCAAAGATATGCTACCTTAAACTTTCCGATAAAGTAGCCCAAAATGAAGAACGACTACGTACTTATTACTATGATTGCCCACCCTGGGTCAGTAGTAATCCCCAAGATAAAGAGAAAGAACAACAACGGAAATTTGATCGGTTTCGCAAGACCCTTGATAACTTACCCCGTTTTCAAGTTCGTTTAGGACGACTAGCTCGCTATCAGACAAATCAAGGAATTGTTTTTACGCAGAAAAAGGTGGACATTCTTCTTGCGGTGGATTTGGTCCGGCTCAGTTTGGAGCATCAAATTCAGCGAGCCGTTATTTTGGCGGGTGATAGTGACTTTGTTCCGGCGATTGAGGTCGCCCGCACATCAGGAGTTGTTGTGCAGCTTTATCACGCGAATAATCCGCGGCCTCACGATGAATTGTTGTCTGCCTGTGATGAACGATATTTGATTGATAATGCTTTTATCAAAGAAATCTTACGGGATTCAAAGAAGCCGTAACGATAAATATCTAGTGAATTGAAAATTATGTCTAATTATTTGCCCAAACCAGGAACCATCGAAATCTGCCCGTCGATACTGAGTGCGGATTTTGCGCATCTGGCCGATCATGTGGCGCAGGTCGCGAATGAAATCCGTATATTGCATCTGGATGTGATGGATGGCCACTTTGTGCCGAATTTGACCTTCGGGCCGGTGTTGGTGAAGTGGTTGCGGGGGTGTTTCCCGAAATTATTTTTTGATGCGCACCTGATGATAACCGATGCGCCTCAGTATGCTCCCCAATTCGTTAAGGCCGGGGCCGATGGCATCACGTTTCATCTGGAGGCGGTGAATGATCCTCATGCCATGATTCGCCAGATACGCCAACTGAATGTGGCGGCGGGCGTATCCATCAAACCGGGAACACCGGTTCAGGCGCTGTCGCCCATCATCGCCGATGTTGATATGGTGTTGCTGATGAGCGTGGAGCCGGGATTCGGCGGGCAGGGTTTTCTGCCGCAAAGCATCGAACGCTGCCGAGAGTTGAAAAAAATGCTCCGCAAAGATCAGTGGTTACAAGTTGACGGCGGCATTGATCCAACAACAACTCCCTTAATTACCGCCGCCGGAGCCGATATGCTTGTCGCCGGCAGCGCCGTGTTCGGCCGGCCCGACCCCGCGGCCGCATGCCGAACTATACGTGACGCCGCTCGATCGTATCAGCCATGACACGCAATCAACTTGATCAATTACATGCTTTTTTCCACGCCTTTACAGCGCGGCACTTCAATAATGATGCGTTTGTCAACGCCAACCTACAGCGGAAAGTCGCCCATTCCTGGCGCGTCGCCGGGGAAACACGCTGGTTGGTGAACCGGCTGAGATTGGACGAAGAACAGGCAAATCTGGCCCGCGGCATCGCCATTTTGCACGATACAGGGCGGTTTCCCCAGTTCGTACGGTACAAGACCTATGCCGATATTCGCAGCATTAATCACGGTGTATTGGGCGCCGAAATTCTCGAAGCGGAAGACGTGCTGAATGCCATAACCGCGCGAGAACGGGAAATTATCCTCACGGCCGTTCGCCATCATGGCGACCGATTGCTTCCTGAAACCCTGGATAAGGATAAGCGTTTTTTCACCATGCTGGTGCGCGACGCCGACAAATTGGACATCTATCGCGTGGTGATTGAAGCAGCGCGCATGTATCAACAGGACCCGGCCGCTTTCCCCTATGAGGTGGAGTTTCCCAATACGCCAGGTTATTCCCCGGCGGTATTTTCGGCGCTGGAAACACGGGGGAAAATCGACTACCGCGTTCTTCGGAATCTCAACGACAGTACGTTGCTGCAAATCGCCTGGGTGTTTGACATGAACTTCGCCCCCACGTTCCGCCGGGTGCAACATTACGGGTTCATCGAGGAATTGTTCAGCTATCTCCCCGACGATGATAATATTCGCCGCGCCCGCCGACAGGTTCTTGATTATATCACATACGCCGGCGCCAAAAGGCCGGAGATATCATAGACCTTGGCAAAAAGCAATTCCGGCCGATTCTCAAAAAACCTTACGGTTTATATCACAATACGTTTCTAAAAGTAACCTGTTGACAAACAAATTGTTACATTAGTACCAGACATTAATAATTAAATGCGGCTCCTGGCGTTTGCCTTCGACGACGCCGATGGTGGTGGTGGCGAATTTGACTTCATATTCAGGGTGTTGATCGAGCCACTCGTTGATCTGCTGATCGAGGAAAGCCATCGCTCCATCGTTGAGTTTGGCGTGGAAGGTGCGGGTGCGAGTGGCGCCTCGGCCGGTGAGCTGTGTCTGGCGATGAAGTTTTTCATCAGGCTCACGCTGGGCGGTTGTCCCGAAGGCCTGAATACGAGGTGAGGGTGCGGGGTTAACCGGTCCGGTGGCATCGAAAAAATCATCCGATTTTGGTTTTGACGTCGGGGAGGAAGCGGCATTGCCATCATCGAACGGAATCGGAGGCGGGGTGTCATAATCCTGGGCCATAACGCTGCTCCTTATCTATATTGGCCAACCTGCCTGAAACCGCATCAGGAATGGTTAACAAAAGTTTCCACTATTTTGCCGTATCAAAGTCGGCCAAATTCACTATATCCCCCCGTTCAATGTCGGTCAAGGCGTAAACCGGGACAGCTCGAAATCAACGGTAAAACAATACTTGCGAAAACACAACAAAAGCGATATATAAGGCGTGGTTTTTGGGAGTATAAATGTTATGTTGATCATTGCTGATGAAAATATACCCTACGTGAAGGAGGTTTTTGGCGAGTTGGGGACGGTATGCTGCGTCGCCGGCCGGAAATTAACGCGCGCCCAACTGGATAAAGC
The DNA here is from genome assembly GCA_016933395.1 of Sedimentisphaerales bacterium. Classification (GTDB taxonomy): domain Bacteria; phylum Planctomycetota; class Phycisphaerae; order Sedimentisphaerales; family SM23-30; genus JAFGBA01. Next base: position 37,522 of record JAFGBA010000106.1, read on the forward strand.
GGACGTGCTGCTGGTGCGTTCCGTAACAAAAGTAAATGCGGATTTGCTTGCGGGAACGCCTGTAAGGTTTGTGGGTACGGCAACCATCGGTACGGACCATATCGACCAAAACTATTTGTGTCAGCAAGGCATTGCCTTCTGTAGCGCTGCCGGCTCCAATGCCAACTCGGTAGCGGAGTACGTAATAACGGCTCTCTTGGCATTAGCGCGGCAATATCATTGGCGTTTGACAGGTAAATCATTGGGGATCATCGGTGTGGGCAATATTGGTTCAATTGTGGAGCGTTATGCTCAAACACTGGGAATGGACGTGTGGCCGTGTGATCCGCCGGTGGAAGAGCAAACCGGTAACGACAGATTTGTATCGCATGTTGAGGCACTGGAAGCGGACTTCGTAACGCTACATGTGCCGCTGACAAAAACAGAAAAATGGGCTACATATCATTTGTTAGACGAAAAAGTTTTTGCCGGATTGCGTCCGGAAACTGTTATTATCAACACCTCGCGCGGCGCGGTGGTGGATAATCAGGCGCTCAAGATGTGGCTGGCGAATAAAGGCATGGGACCGGTGGTTCTGGACGTATGGGAGAATGAACCTGAAATAGACGTTCAACTACTGGAACAAACCGCTTTGGTTACGCCGCATATCGCAGGTTATTCGCTGGATGGTAAGATCAATGGTACGATGTGTTTATATCGGGCGCTGTGCCGGTTTATGAACATCGAAACCAATGAAAGTGTAATTCCCCATCCCCCGGTCGCCCAATCGACGTGGGTGATGAAAACGGATGGCATGGATGAGCAGAACATTTTGACGCAGGCGATGTTGCGCATCTATGACATCAGTCGAGACGACGAAAACCTGCGCAAAATTAAAGAGATGCCGACAGTTGAACGCGGTCCCTTCTTCGATCAGTTGCGCAAATCATATCCTGTACGGCGAGAGGCGGCCAATTACCAAGTAACGCTGTCCCCTTTTGAACCCAAGGCCGCCAACTATCTTTCAGCACTGGGCTTTAAGGTGACACCCGTCAAAACAAACTCAAAGTAAAGTGTGTGGAATACGCTTTACCGTCGGTCATTCCGAGGGGAACGAAGAAACGGCATTGTTTGAGGACCTTGGGGCAAAATCATCAAACGAGCAGCGGGATTTTCGGATAGCAATTTGTTTAGTAAAAGCTCAATATCCGGACACGGAAGGAAAAAAGCTTGTTGAATCTGCCGATTTGACAGGCTTTTGCAGTAAAGATACACAGTTGCCCTGGTGCAGATTCCGGCGTGGATTTGTGCCTGCCACCCATCGTGAAGTGTTTGGCCGTGACCGAAAATTTTATCAAGCAGCCGTTCAGGGCTGTCCTCATCGGCCAAAAGATGTTCATACGGACTGCCGTCGGGGACGCCGTCGCAACATTCCGCCGCCATGATGATTGTCCCGCCGGGCTTGAGAATCTCGTCGGCGGCGGACAGGCCTTTGACGGCCTGGTACAGATTGCGGTCGAGGGGAAAGCCGGAATTTGTGGTCAAGACGATATCGGCGGGTTCATCGACGGCGATCATGGCATGGTGTTTGACAAAACGGCAACCTTCCCGATGGGCGGCCAATATGTCACCGGCAAAAACCCCGATAATATGATTTTCGCGATTGAGAGCGACATTGAGCAGAAAACCCGGTCCGGCCAAACTCGCCGCCTGACTCAGTTCCTCCCAGAGGGGATTGCCTTCAGTGGCGCCCCAGCGGGCTTGTGGATGGGCGATATGTTCCGGCCTGTGGTTATGGCAAATGGTGCGGGCGTGGGCCATACCCGGAATCAGGGCCTTGGGGCCGCCGGAAAATCCTGCGAAAAAATGCGGCTCGATAAATCCCGTCAAAATGCGCCAATCGCAGGCGACGACATCCTTATGCAAATAAACGGTATTACCGGAATTGGTCGCGCCGACAGGCGTATGTTGATCATCGGCAAAAGCATCATTTTGTACGATCCGGAAACGGCCGATGACGCCATCACCCAGCATGGCGGCAAGTTCCTCGTCGGTATTGGCGCGATGCGTACCGGCGGCGATGAAGATGGTGATGTGTTGCGTCCCGGCGGCCGAAAGTTCAGCCAACAACACAGGCAAAATAACCGGATACGGCGTGGCTCGGGTGTAATCATTGCAGATAATACCGACGCGATCCGACGGTTTGATGAGGTCTTTTAACGCCGGCGAACCGATAGGTTGCCGCAGAGCATGACGAACGGCCGCGGCCTCATCGGCGACACCGGGCTGAAATACAGGTTCAAGCACCTGTACATTATCGTGATCCGGCAGCGTTACCGATAACCCCGTCCGGCCATAGGCAAGTGTGATGTTCATCGTCATGTTGCTTTTCAGGGGGCGGGGACGTTTTTAATGAGCGACAGATCGCCTTCGCGAGCTGCCGCCAGCACCGGCCCCATATAGTCATCGACCATCTCGGCGGTCAGCGGTACGGGCATATTTTGCAGCTTCGATTGCAACTGTGGGTTTTTCGCCGCGGCCAAGGCGCGGGTTACGTGCTCATCGCGAAATTCGGGTATTTGCTTGAGACAGGTGGGCAGACCCAATGAAGTGCAAAAATCAATCATGGTTTGCGCCACGGCGAGGCCCAGGTCTCGTCCGCCAAGCTTGTCAAAATCTGTATCGGTGACTCCCGCCGCTTTAAAGATGTTGCCCACGGTGCGTAAGGGATCGGTGATGGCCGGGGCGAAAAGCACGGTGTAATACGGATTCATCAATCCGCACGCCCGGCCGTGAGGTAAAATATCCACCAGCGAAAAACTCGTCAGATGCGCCCCGTTGGTGCCGCCGATCATAATCGCGTAACCGCCGAGGTCCGTCCCCAGGCCCAGCGCTTCGCGGGCTTCAGGGTTATTAGGATGCTCCATCGCCTGGGGCAGGTAATTGACGATTAACGTGACGCCGATGGCGGCGACTTGCTTGATAAGAGGATATGTTTCCTTGCCCACACCGCCATAAAGCACTTCGAGATTATGGCTGACGCCGTCCAGGCCGCCGTCGGCGGTAAGCTCGCGCGATGCGCCGAAGGTCGCTTCATAATCAAACATCGGGGCCGTGGGAATAACAGCGTCATCAACGATGAGTTTTTTTTGGCCGGTCTGAATATTGGTGATGTTGGAATACTTGGTCAGATGTGCGGCCGAACCGGAGGCCGTCTGGATGGCGACGTGGGGGTGCAGTTTCGCTAAAGCGTTTTGCAGAGCCTTGGCAACCAGCCCCACGCCGAAATAATCTTCTATATCACCGCCCAGAACGTGCAGCACGTCGGCTGCTTTGGCGGCGTCAATGTTGCTGCCGCCGCCAAAGGTGATTAACACATCCGGCTGATGGCGGTTAAGTTCGTCGGTCAGGCGGGCGAGGTCTTCCAACGGGGAATTAGGGGCAACGCCTTTAATCTCCGCAACCAAAGCGACATTATGCTCCACCAGCGATTCACGGATTTGCTCCACAAAACGGTCGCTGCCGGCGAAACCGCTGCGAATCAAAACCGCTCGCTTACCGGCCTGGGCGGCGACGACGCCAATTTGATTAATAATCCCCAAGCCGAAAATGTAATGGTTTTTTTTAAATTTTTTAAGTAGTTCCCGCGCCTGGGTAAATTCAATCATGGTATCGGGCATGATAACTCTCCTGGATTCGTCATGATTTTATCAAAATAACCTTACGCTGTCTGATTGTATTTGTCAATCATAGGGCGTAAAAAACCTGCGGCCTGGGCCGCGGCGGCGTTGGGATCGGGTATGGGCAGAATCTCCGCCGAGACCCAGCCATGATAACGCGCCTCGCGAAGGTTACGGAAAATGTCCTCGAAATCGGTATGCCCCCAGCCCGGCGCACGGCGGTTGGAATCGGCCAGGTGGATATAGGCGATATCGCTTATGCAGCGTTTAAGCTCGCTACCGATGGCGGCGTCCTCGATGTTCATGTGAAACACATCGGGCATAAGTTTCATGTTGGGACGGTCCACCTGGGCCATTAATTCAGCGCCTTCGGCGACGCTGTTGATAAAGTCAATTTCGTAACGGTTGACCGGCTCAAGGATGAGGGTAACGTTTTTTCCGATCGCGTAGTCGCACAACTCGCGGGCCATGTCGATGAACCGTTGACGAGCGCCGGCGGGGTCAGCGTCAAGGCGGCCGCGCACCCGGCCGATATTGACCATGCCGCCGAAACGTTCGGCCAAATTAATCATCGCGATAAACACACTACGCAACTCCTCGCGCCGCGTTGTATCTGCATCCGTAAACATCAAACCTCGCTGCGCGAACACCTGCCCTGTGGAAATACACGACACTTCCAGCCCCGCTTGTTCGAGCTGCCGGGCCAGAACGTCCGACTCAACCTCTTCGGCGGATTTAAGCGCCAGTTCCACGCCGTCATAACCCAATTCCGCTGCTCGCTGAATCGATATCTCAAAACCGCGAAATACCACAAATGCACTGGGCAAAGCGTTTTCCCCGGCAATGGCGACGGCGAGTTTTAAGGACTTGCTTTTGTTCATGATAACAGCGCCTTGGCCTTGGCTACGATATTATTGGCGCTCAGACCGTATTTTTCCAGTAGCGGCTCGTAAGGTCCGGATTCGGCGAAGGTGTCGTTGATGCCGATCATTGCCGTTGGCACGGGATGACGCACACTCAACGCCTCACACAGGGCCGAACCCATGCCGCCGTAGATATTGTGTTCTTCCACGGTCAATAGCTTTCCGGTTTTAGCAACCGAC
>JAFGBA010000001.1 GCA_016933395.1 Sedimentisphaerales bacterium
AAAACCACCGAACGCAACGGCAAGGTGGTCGCTCTCAAAACCGTCAATCCTGACGACGACCTCATGCTCATCAGCGCCGGCGGCATTATTATCCGGACCAGTCTCGATCAGCTTCGCGACATCGGCCGCAATACCCAGGGCGTTAAACTCATCCGTCTGGATGAAGGTGACAAACTCGTTGCCGTCGCACGTGTTGTCAAAGAAGATGATAATGAAAGCGACAACACTGAACCTGCTGAGCCAGCCCCGGAATCCACCGAGAATGCCTCCCCGGAATCTGAAGCCGGCGAGGAAAATAACTCCACGGAATAAATGTTTTTTTAAGCTTTTCGCGCCTTTTACGCCGATATTGCTAACGGACTGCTCGCAGTGACTGACTCCCAAAAACCGGATATGAAAAATGAGCAGCATACCGCCCCATATTATCGGCACTTTCTTCCAGGCCCAGGCGGCCTCCACGGAAACCTCCAAATCCGCCGATACCGAACGCAACAAACGAGCCCGCGACTCGCGCCAATTGGCCCGCATGACGGACCAACAGGAACACGAAGTGGAGACCACCGACTCCGTTGAACTGCGCCGCCTCGAAGCACAGGATGAACGCCCTCGCGACACCCATCGCGAACAATATTACGATCTGGCCTCGGAAATTGATGATGAGTCAAATCCCACCCCGGCGCCGCCACCTGATTCTTCAAAAAACCCCGATAATCCGCCCTCCGACCCCGCCGGACATATCGACATCTCCGCCTGAAAATCCGGATGTAGTTATGCGGACGCTTGCATAAATCTGTAACATCACGTAAGATAGGTTTGTTCGACCGGAATTTCACTATATACAACATGGCTCAGGAACCAGATAAAATCAATACTAACGGTCTCGTAGTTGATATAGCCCATCAGCCACCCGACTGGTGGAATTATCTGAAAAACCACTCTCAGGCCACGATTTACCATCATCCCGCCTGGGGCCAGGTCATGCGCGACGCTTATCGCAACCTGCCCTGTTATCTCACCGTCCGACGAGGAAATGAAATCTGCGGCGTTTTGCAACTTGTCGAGCAGCGCAGCAAACTTTTTGGTGCGCATTTATGCAGTCTGCCCTATTTCGACGCTGTCGGCATCCTGGCCGACGACGATGAAAGCATCCGCGCCCTCGCGCAAGCCGCCGCTAACCTAATGCGAGACCGCAATGTGCAATGGGTGGAATTACGCCATTTGCAACCCATTTGCACCGACCTGCCGGCCCGCACAGATAAAGTAACTATCTATCTGGACTTACCTGAAAATACCGACGTTCTTTGGGAAGGTTTTACTACCAAATTGCGCACCAAAATCCGTAAAGCCCGAAAAAGCGATGTCACCACGCATCAGGGTGGTATGGAACTACTCGAAGATTATTATCTCATCTACCTGCTAACCATGCGTGAACTGGGCAGCCCGCCGCACAGCCGGAAATTTTTTCATAGCATCGTGGAGGCTTTTAGCGACCAAGTGCGGCTTTTTGTGGTCCGCATGGCCAGCCAACCTGTCGCGGCTTCGTTTACACTCATCGGAAGCAATATGTTTCACGTGCCTTGGTCCGGCAGCCGCTTTGAACTGCGTAAACTCAATGTAAATCTTGTGCTTTACTGGGATATGCTCGAATATGCCTGTGGCCGAGGGTTAAAAATCTTTGATTTCGGCCGCAGCACGCTGGACTCCGGCACATACATCTTCAAAAAACAATGGGGCGCCCGCGATGTCAGCCTGTACTGGCAATTTCTCCTGGCGGACGACCGGGAAATGCCCCAACTCTCACCCGACAGCCCCCGCTACCGTCGTTTTGTCGCTTGCTGGAAAAAACTCCCTCTGCCTGTCACTCGCTGGCTGGGCCCCAAACTTATCAGCAAACTATCCTGAATTCATTTCCTGCAATGAAATAAAAAGCCTACGAAAAAACGTAGGCTGGAAAATAACTTTGCGCTCGCACAACCAGAACTATCAACGCGATGCGGTGACCGAACCGGCCATACTCGATTGACCTACAAAAGCGAGAAAACGCTGGAGATTAAACGTCGGAATATCGAGTTCCGCCGCCTCGTCACGAATGGACTGATACGCATCCACTCGCTGCTGAGCGGCGCGGTAGGCTACTGCGGCCTCGGTGTTCATGTCAAAATCTTCATCGCGCGGACGGGCAGGCAACCGCGGCGGATCGCCGACAACAAAAAAGTCGGTAGTAACGGTCATATCCTCCGACGCGACTCCGCCCCAGGCCTGAATCATATCATCGATCTTCTCGCGGCCGTCGGCGTCAGGTTGACCGTCGCCGTTTAGATCAAATTCACCTATTACGCAAAACCGATATTGCTTATCGTGACTCCAGATGACATTGGCGATGATATCGTTTTCCATAATCGGATCGGTCGGATTGAAATCCGTTATGCGGCACTTACTGACGTTATCCATGATGTCGATAATCTCAAGCGCGCCTTTACCACGCCCGTTTCGCGGAATAGGCTCATAGCTGTCATAAACCGAGAAGGTTAATCCGCGATAAACATGGTCGTCCTTGCCAAGGTTAATATACGCCAGCCGATCGCGCAGGACCACCGAAACCACCTGGCCATCCGGTTCCAGCGCGGCCGTCTCCATGTCCGGTTTGGGCTGGAAGCTTGTTAATTGACGTTTCAAATCCTGAATTTCTTCGCCGGCCTGCGTATATTTCTTGTCCAGCTTTTCAAAATCGTCCTTTAATTTGCCGGCCTGGGCGTTCGTCTCCGCAATCTGCCCGTTAAGCTGCTGAATATATTGTTCATACCGGGCTTGTTGGTCATTGAGCAATTTTTGCCGTACCGCCAAATTGGCCTCATTGGCGGTGGTGGCTTTATCCAGTTCGCCACGAAGTTGCTCTATCTGCTGTTGAAGAGTAATAATTTGCTGGTTCAACGTCTGCTTTTCAGTTATTTGCTCATTGGCGAATTGGGTAAATCTGCCCGCAAGCGTCTGCCACTCAGTAACCGTAGCAACAAGCACTTTCGATAAACCATTATTGATATCAAACTGCTCCGGCTGAACCGATACCTGTTTTATCAGTTCCAGTTGTTCGGCCATAACATCCCTCTCCGCCTCGGCGGCCTTACGAACGCCCGCCAAATCCATATTGGCAAGCTCCTCGCCGCCGATAAGCCGGCCCATCCACTTCATATCCGCCGTAATAACGCCCAAAGCCGTGGTTCCTTTTTTGGTCGGATCCGCCAGACGTCGCACCTGATTGATTTGCGAGTCGGTGCCCAACTTGTCACGTTCGTCTTGGAGGTCTCCGGCAGTCTTGCTGTACTGATCGACATTCATATACATCACCACCGCGAAAACCAAAGACGCCAAGGTCAACACAACAAGTAACGCCACAGCGATCCACAAGGATTTCTTATCGTCGGTTTGCGCTCGAGAAACAGCCATGTCTAACTCCTCTTGCTGGGAATTTCGTTTATCCAGGTCGGCTGCACCGGGCATGGGGTATCCAAATAACGTCCCATCCGGTGTCGGCGGGTACGAATCACAAACAGATAGTATGCCGTCCTTCAACCAGTCGGTCAATGAAAAACCACCGCCAAGCATTAATTTGTCCTTGACGCACATATTACTTAACTATAGCATTTATAGAAACTTGGAGCTAATTGCCGTATTTCTCAATCCGGTGGGAAGATAAGACAATGTCGAAAACACTCTACATTATTGACGGTCACGCCCAGATATATTCGGCCTATTACGCCCCAATGTCGGGGGGCTTGACGGCTCCGTCAGGTGAACCGACGAA
>JAFGBA010000107.1 GCA_016933395.1 Sedimentisphaerales bacterium
ACTCTATATGGCGTATCCCGCCGCGGTGATCCCGGTGTGGTTCGAAATTCCTATCGCCATTGTCTTAGGGCTTTTAGTGTACCGCAAAGGCCTGAACGCTCTGTGGCCCAGCATTATCGCCGTCATCATTATGTATATCACCGTGTATATAGGAGTAAAAATTCCGGTTGATTTTCAGGCCCTTTTTCCCCTGAAACCCACGACCATACTGATTATCTGGATTGTGATTATTTTCGTTTTACAATCATGGCTGGCCAGCAGCCTGCCGGTGTGGTTGTTATTGCAGCCGCGGGATTTCATCAACTCCCATCAATTGATTATCGCCATGGCGTTGCTGGGTCTGGGCGTGCTTGTGGCGCATCCGGTGGTCGTGGCTCAACCTATTGAACCCTCACCTGTTGGAGCGCCGCCCATTTGGCCGTTTTTGTTTATCATCGTGGCCTGCGGGGCCATCAGTGGTTTTCACAGCCTCGTCAGCAGCGGCACCAGTTCCAAGCAGTGCCGCACGGAAAAGGATTCCCTTTTTATTGGTTACGGTTCGATGTTAATGGAAGCCACATTGGCTACATTGGTTATAGCCGCTGTCGCCGCCGGCATCGGTATGGGACTGGAAACCAGTGACGGACAAATGCTGACCGGCGTCGCGGCGTTCAGACACCATTACACCGATTGGGCCGCGGCGGATGGATTATCCGCCAAACTCAACGCTTTCGTTACAGGCGCATCCAACATGATTTGCGCCATACGCGTCGGCGACTATACTATTGAAAGAAGTTTCGCCATGACGGTTATGGCGGTTTTTATCGTCTCGTTCGCCGGCACTACGGTGGATACCGCCACCCGCATTCAGCGTTACGTTATCGTCGAACTGGGAAATGCGTTGAAGCTGAAATTTCTGACGCGCCGCCAACTCGCTACGGTTCTGGCTGTTCTGACCGCCTGTGCTTTGGCGTTTTATGACAGGAAAAATCCCGGCACGGGGGCAATGGTTCTTTGGCCCCTGTTTGGATGCCTGAACCAATTGCTGGCGGGTTTGGCTCTGCTGGTGGTGACCATTTTTCTTGCCCGCAGACGAATTAACTGCCTTTATACCCTGATTCCGATGATTTTTATGATTTTTATGACGGGATGGGCCATGATCGCCAAGATTGGCGATTTCCATAGTAAGGGCAATACATTGCTGTTGACTATCGCGATTATTGTATTCGTTCTGGAAATCTGGATGATTATTGAAGGCGCTTTGGTTTTCCGCCAGGTTTACCTTTCACGGAAATCTGCTTAGAGCCGATATGTGATTATTCTCTCAAATCGGAATATTTGTGCGAAAATCGAGTAAAAAAATGTTAATACCCACCCTGATAATGGCCCTTTTGGCCGTAAGTTTAGTTATTGTCGGATATAAATACCATGGGGCGTCGATGTGCGGCAAAGGATTACGTTCGGCCGGGATCATGACGCTGGAAGTGTTGCCGTTGTTATTGTTTGCATTTATCGTGGCGGGGATGATTTCGGAATTGCTGCCGCGAGAGTTATTGGCCCGATGGGTGGGGGAACAATCGGGTATGCGCGGCATTTTTATTGGTACAGTTGCGGGCGGACTTTCACCGGGGGGACCTTATGTAAGTCTGCCGTTGGCCGCGGCGCTGCTCAAATCCGGCGCCGGCGTGGGAACAATGGTAGCTTATTTAACAGGTTGGTCATTGTGGGCGGTGGCTCGGTTGCCCATGGAAGTAGGCATTCTGGGCTGGAAACTTACAGCGATTCGCTGGGTGAGCACCTTCTTTTTCCCACCTTTGGCCGGTTTGCTGGCCCAATTTATTGCCAATCGCTTCACTCCTTTATCGTTATGATTTTTGGACGGATGGCTACCATACGGAGGGAAATAGTACGGAATTAAACTCTTCCTTGACGTATGTCCGATAACTGGTTTATAAGGGTCGGTGCGCCCGGAAGACGCCAAAGGCAGGTGAAACCTGGCTTGTTTAAGGAGAACAGGTTGAAAAAAACGCTGATATTATACGGATTGGGGATGCTGTTGGCGGCATTGGGGATCATTAGCCCTGTGCTTGCCGAAGCCACACTGGCGGCGACCGTCCTGCAAGTTAATGATGGAGCGGTAACGTTTGCGGAAGTACGCCGCCTGATTCCCTTGGAATCGGAGAACAATATTTCTCGTTGGGCCAAGGAAATGGACGCCCACCAGTTCTCTCTGCAAGTCCAATCGTTGCTGGGTCGGGTGACGATGGACGCCGTGCGGAACACGCTGTTATATCAATTTGCTCGGCGCGATCTTGAAAAAAACGAAAATTTCAAGGATGTTCTCACCAAGGTTCGCGCCGAACAAAAGCAAAACCTTCTGATTCGTTACGATGGCAACGAAGCCAGCGCCCGTGAAGATTACCTTCGTCGTGGATTTTTACTGGAAGATGTTCTGGATGAAATGGAGCGGGGGTTCATTGTCAGTTCCTATTGGGAGATGCGGTTTCCCCGCGATGTGCGCATCACCCGTGCAGATATGCTTCAGTATTATCGCGAACATGTTGGCTCGGATTATACCCGCAAGGAAAGTATTCGTTTTCAATTGATCGATATTCAGACGGATCGTTTTGATACGCTCGAACAAGCGGCTCAGGCCGCCGGGGACGCCTGGGAAAAGCTCCGCAACGGCGAGGAATTTGCGGAAGTGGTTCGCGAATATTCCCATGGTTTTCGCAAGTCAAATGACGGTATTTGGCCGGCGGTGGATCCGCGTAGTCTTCAGGACAAGTACCAGCCCGTGGTAAAGGCTCTTGCAAGTATTGCGGTGGGAGAATATACGCAAGTAACGCCCGGTGAGAACCGTTTTTTTATTGCCAAACTATTGGATCGAGAGGACGGTAGAGTAACTCCCTTCAGTGAAGTGCAGTTTGAAATTCGCGACATTCTTTATCGCCGTTTACAACAAAAACATAACGCCGCCGTCACCGAACAATTGCTGGAGGACGCCGCCATAGGCGATATACAGCGTTTCGTGGAGGAATCCGCTGTCGCCTTGTATTACCATGTGCAGCAATTACCTGCCGCAAGCAGCCAGGCTTTCGGAGGATAAATTCAGCACCGTCGGATAATAGTTGATGTGACGTTCGCGTTTCGAGTGAGTTAAGGCATCAAATAATGAATCATAGTAATCTCTGGGCGCCGTGGCGGATCGAATATCTCAAATCGTTGGAAAAACCCGCGCCCGTCGCCGAGGAGGAGCCGGGGTGTTTTCTGTGTCGTTACTGGAATGATCCGCAACGCGATAAGGATAATCTGGTGCTCTGGCGGACACATCGGTCCATGGTGCTGCTAAATCGGTTTCCTTACACCGGCGGCCACCTGTTGATTGCTCCGGCGGATCATGCTCCCTCCCTGGATAATTTGACTCACGATGTGCTGCTGGAGTTGATGCTTTTAACCCGTGACGCCCAAAAAGTGCTTATAGAAACCATCAAGCCACACGGTTTTAATGTGGGAATGAATATTCATCGCTGCGCCGGAGCGGGGCTGCCCGACCATATACACCTGCACATTGTGCCGCGGTGGGAAGGCGACACCAACTTTATGAGCGTTTGCGGCGACGTTCGCGTGATCAGCCAGGGATTGGAATCGCTCTATCAGGAGTTAATTCAGGCCGGGAAGAAGCTCAACCTGCCTGCACGAGATGCTTAAAAACGGTAACTCAGCGAAACGCTCACCGCCGGGGCGTGTTGGCGATACTGGAAGTTCAGGATAGCATTATAATAATTGCGTTTGTTGAGGTTCTCATCGAAG
>JAFGBA010000108.1 GCA_016933395.1 Sedimentisphaerales bacterium
GCCGTATTGCCATCGATGGTCTGCATAACTTTTTCCTTGGGTTTAGCGGGGGTCTTTCCCGCTTTGTCTTGAACGGATGTCGCCATTGTAACTAATTACCTCCGTTGGAGTTAAAAATCCTGCCGTCTGCGGCAGTTGCCAAAACCCGTATTATATGTGTTTGGGCATACTTTGCCAGCATATTTATAGGGACCTTCACCCCACACCTTCCTTGAATCACCCTGGTATATCGACTGAATTTCAAGGAAAATTTACGCAAATCAACCAATGACGCCACGCCGGCCATATTGTTGCTGATAATAGTTCAGATAATCCCCGCTTTTTATGGCCTGCCACCAGGATTCATTATTCCGATACCATTCAATGGTCTCGGCCAAACCGGCTTCAAAAACAACCTCAGGCCGCCAGCCAAGTTCACCGGTAATTTTACTCGCATCAATAGCGTAGCGACGATCATGACCCGGACGATCTGTCACATGTTCGATAAATGATTCATCTTTCCTTAACAAACGTAGAATCCGCCGAGTAATATCTATGTTGGTTCGTTCATTACCGCCGCCGATGTTATAGACTTCCCCTACCCGGCCTTTCTCCAACACTATTAAAATAGCCCGGCAATGATCCATGACGTGAATCCAGTCCCGCACTTGCATACCATCGCCATAAACGGGCACTTTCTTGTCTTCCATCAGGTTGGTTATAAACAAAGGAATAAGTTTTTCCGGAAACTGATACGGTCCGTAATTATTCGAGCAACGGGTAATTATCACCGGCAGGCCGAAGGTGTGTTGCCACGCCAGGGCGAGCAAGTCCCCTGCGGCCTTTGAGGCACTATACGGGCTATTGGGATGCAGCGGTGTATCTTCACGAAACAGGCCGGTTGATTCCAGTGAACCATACACCTCATCGGTGCTAACCTGGATAAACCGCTTGACGCCATGTCGAACGGCTGCTTCCGCCAGAATACGCACGCCGTCGATATTGGTGCTGATAAAATCCGCTCCGGCCAAAATACTGCGATCCACATGGCTTTCCGCGGCGAAGTTAACCACCGCTCCCACATCCTCCATGACGGTCTCGACCTGTTCGGGATTGCGAATGTCACCTTTGATAAACTCAAAGTCCTCCTGTTCTTCAAAATCTTTCAGATTCGCCAAGTTACCGGCGTACGTCAGGGCATCAAAAGCGATCACCTTATACTTCCCGGTGCCTCTGCCCTTGAGCATCAGTCGTACGAAGTTCGCCCCGATAAATCCCGCAGCACCTGTCACCAGTAATTTCATGGCTAATCATCCAGATGGTTCGCCCCGTCACGGGCGATCATATTGGCCGCCCGGTGCAGGCTTTCAATCGTTCCGGCGTCTGTCCACCAGCCTTCAAGAATATCGCTGGTTAGAATCCCGGCCCGCAGGTAGTGGTTATTAACATCAGTGATTTCCAGTTCTCCCCGGCCTGACGGCTTGAGTGTTTTGATAATCTCATATACCCGTGCATCATACATGTAAATACCGATAACGGCATAATTACTCTTAGGCTCTTTGGGTTTTTCTTCGATGTCCAGCACCTTTCCGGCCGCGTCGATATGGGCCACGCCGAAACGCTGTGGGTCGGGCACTTCTTTCAATAATATCTTCGCCCCTTCCGGCTGGGTGGCAAAGGTTTCGGCCGCCCGACGAATATTTCTTTCGATGATATTATCGCCCAGGACCACGATAATCCTGTCACCATCGGCAAAATCCTCTGTCAACGCCAGCGCTGCGGCGATCCCACCGGCTCCCTCCTGATAGGTATAGTGCAGTTCCTTGAGGCCAAATTCCTGACCATTGCCCAATAATTCCAGAAACTCCCCGGCCTTGTTCCCGCCCGTTACCAGCATAATATCACGCACCCCGGCATTCACCAGGCACTGAATGGGATAGTAGATCATGGGCCGGTCATATACACCCAGGAGGTGCTTATTGGTTACCCGCGTCAGCGGCAAGAGCCGTGTGCCATATCCTCCGGCCAGGATAATCCCTTTCATATCGGTCTCCACTGCATTAACTTATTAACCAATACTAGCTTACCCGTTTCCGCGACGACTCACAACCCTGCACCAACAACCATGCAGGATAAACTCAACGAGTGGTAAGAAAACATCATAAGTTATTAATATACGGATAATTATATTGTATAGACGCCGGCCATTTATTTACATCGATCTGGTGGCTTGGGCAGCGTGGTAACACGTATTTAGATTGGAACACCACCGATCTGATTATACGGCCGCCGCAGATTTATTCTTCCGGCGGCAACTGATATAGGCCGCCGCCGGCCCGACGAAGTTTATCCAGTTCGACGAGTTTGTCCCACACCGCTTGGGGATAACTATCGGGCGGCCGCACCCCCACAATACCCGCTCCCCGGCTTTTATCAACGGAGCCATGCCCCAGTCCGGACTCATCATCCAGCCGTGTCAACTTGAGCCGTTTTTTAAACGCCTTCAGCGCCCGCCGAAGATTCTCCGGAGCCAGCATCCCTTCAGGTTCTTCCTGAGCCATCGTGTATCTCCAATGTTTGTATTTGTTCGTATAAACTGCATTGATAGCGAGTGTCTTTTAAAGGTCAGGTTTATTGTGACCCCGGTTAATAAGTGCGGCGAGGTAACCTGCGCCGAAACCGTTGTCGATATTGACGACGCAGACACCGGCGGCGCAACTGTTGAGCATGGTGAGCAGGGGGGCGATGCCATTGAAACTCGCCCCGTAACCTACCGAGGTTGGTACGGCGATGACCGGCACGGCCACGAGTCCTCCCACGACCGAGGCCAGAGCGCCTTCCATTCCGGCGACGACGATGACGACATTCGCTGTCTGGATTTCGCGGCAGCGGGCCAAAAGCCGATGCAGCCCCGCGACGCCAATATCGTACATGGATTCGACCCGCTGGTGCATTAGTTCCGCCGTGATGCGGGCCTCTTCAGCAATGGGAATGTCACTGGTTCCGGCCGATACCAGAGCGATATGGCCGGATGATAATTCGGCCTGTTCCTGTCGCAGGACAATGGCGCGAGCACGTTCTTCAAATTCAGCCTGCGGAGTACGAGCTTTAACGGCCTCGAAGGTGACCCGGTCGGTGCGGGTGGCCAGGACGTTAGCCCCCTTGGCGGCCAGACGGCTGAAAATATCAACAATGTGTTCGGTGGTTTTGCCGGGACAATAGATAACCTCCGGCGCTCCGCAGCGTAAATGGCGATGATGGTCCAGCGTGGCGAAATCCAAAGACTCAAACGGCAAATACCGCAACCTCTCCAGGGCCTCATCAACGGGAATCTTGCCTGCTTGTACCTCGTTTAGTAATGTTCGCAAATCATCTGGCTTCATGGCATGGTCTCATCGTTAATCGTCTCGGCTCCATGCCGAAACTTTTTCAATATGAATCTTTCTCTATTTCTCGCCAAAGCTTTTCTAATCCAAGATGGGCGATTTTCTTTATCAAAGCCTCATTATCGATAGTTTCCGCCGACAAGGTCAGCATACTGCGAATGTCGCGAATATGACGTTCGCCGCCGCTTTCGGCCAGCCATTGCAGTTTGCGGACGATAACGTATTCCGGCGGAGCAATCCATAAAGATTCATTCTGGAATTCCATCCGCCGTCGCAACGGGAACGCCCAGGCGTGCAATGCATCATGGCCTAGAGGATAACAATCCGCTTTAACGCCTGTGGCGTGATGGATGAGATTGAAATGCCCATGCGCCTCACGGTCAATCTCCAGGCGAAGCACCTCTTGGGGAGGAATATAAAATTCTTCTTCAGGAAAACTCGCCAGTAACTTGCTGATGTCCTGGCGACGCAAATTAATGACCATGTCGATGTCGTGGGTGGTGCGAGGTTCACCGTAGATGATTCCGGCAAAACCGCCGGTGACCATATATTCCACGCCCGCATTATTAAACTTCCGCGGGAAAACCAATAAATCATCAACTTCGGGCATAAAGAAAAATCTCCCGCACTTTCGCCTGCACTTGTTGTTCGGGCCAATTTGAATGCAATTGCCGCAGCCAGGCCGCCTTCAGCTCCCGCGCCATGCGGTTAAGCCGCAACGCGATTTCGAGTTTTTGTTGCGGCGTCATCCGCCGGTAAATCTCCCATTGCCGGCGTGTGCCTTCATCCATCCCCGCCGCAAATTTCTCAAAATACTTATTCTTGCTCATCACCGCCGTATTATACCTTAAAAGCGTCGCTTGTATTATCTATTTTTGTGATGCAACCGGTTCAAGCGTCAAATCAGCAAAGTCGCCTCTGATATATTTATAATACGCCAATCCGGCGATCATGGCGGCATTGTCCGTACAATACTTTTTAGAGGCGATAACCAGCCGTTTACCGGCTTTTTCGCAGGCCCGCTCTAGCCGCTCCCGCAGGCAATTATTAAACGCCACCCCGCCGCCCAGCAACACCGTATTAGCCGCGCACTGTTCGGCCGCCCGCAGCGTCTTTTTCACCAGCACGTCCACCACTGCCTTCTGGAAGGATGCACAAATATCCGCTTTCTCCCGTTCGCTCATGGACGCCGTTCGGTTTTCACCAAGCATATTCTGGCCGCGGCAATGATAAAGCACCGCCGTCTTGATGCCGCTGAACGAAAAATCCAGCGAATCCGGCCCCAGATACGTTCGCGGAAAATCAATCGCCTTGGGATCGCCGCTCGCCCCGCACTTTTCCACACTCGGCCCGCCGGGGTAGGGCAGTCCCAGGATCATGGCCACCTTATCGAACGCCTCGCCGGCGGCGTCATCGAGCGTCCGGCCGATAAGCTTCAACTCCACCGGGCTGCGACAATCGTATAAGCTTGTATGCCCGCCCGATACCACCAGCGCCACTGCCGGAAACACCTCTTCTGCGTGTTCGAGCATCACTGATTGCAGATGGCTGTGAATATGATTCACCCCGATAAGCGGCTTGCCCCATGCCCAAGCCAGCGTTTTTGCCGCCGTCACAGAAATGAGTAACGCCGGCGTCAACCCCGGGCAATAGGCTACCGCAATCGCGTCAACAGCATTGTGGTCTAATTTCGCCTCCGCCAGTGTCTCGCGCAAAACAGGCGTAATATTCTCAATATGAGCACGAGCAGCGATTTCCGGCACTACACCGCCAAATTGCCTGTGCAAATCCACCTGCGAGGCCACTACTGAGGCCAAAACCTGCCGCCCGTTTGCGACAACCGCCGCGGCGGTCTCATCACAAGAGCTTTCCAGGCCAAGTATGACTACTCTTTTTTCGGTCATAAAAATCAAGAAGAGATGTTTGCAGCTTCAGGTTGATCGGATGATGTTTCTTCTTTATGCTCATTTGGTTGATTGAGCAGTGTTCGGCATTCTTCAACGGCTCGACCGAGTTGATCGTCCAATTCTAACAGCTTTTGTGCTTGCTGAGCCGGGGGCAGAGCGGTAATATTTTCGGCGACATCCTGAGCTTGACTCGTCTCATTATTGGTAAGAGCGGCGCCAAAAAATAAAACTTCCATGACATCCCGCAAGGCCGGGAGTTCGTCCACATTTATATCTTGTTCGATATTCGGCTCCACACCCCAGGTATCAGAACCGTTAATGCGATGTACACAACGTCCGTTGGGCAGGTAATAGTAATCCGTTGTTAATTTAACCAGTGCCTCCGGATGCGACAGGCTAAAAACGCGTTGTACAGAACCTTTGCCCCAGGAACGTTTGCCGATGATGACGGCGCGGTCATGGTCCTGCAGGGCTCCGGCGACAACTTCTGAAGCACTGGCGGATCCTTCATTAATAAGCACCACGGTGGGAATCCGGCGAAAGGTGTTTTTTTTATGAGCGTCCAGTGTTTTTTCAGGATTATGCGCTCCTCGCATGGAGACAATAACGCCGTCCTCGATAAAACGATCGGCTATTTCCACGGCCGTGTCAAGCAGGCCGCCGGGATTATGACGCAAGTCGATAATCAATGCCTGTAAACCTGCCGTATCGAGCGTATCGAGGGCGTGATTGAATTCCTTCGCTGTATCCATCGTAAATTGAATGATGCGAATGTAACCAATCCCGGTTTCGCTATCAAGCAGGTAATCCCATCCGCCTTCGCCGTTAAGCCGCCGCCAGCCGCGAATGGTCGGCATGGTTATTTTATCCCGCTTGATGCTGATGGTTTTATCCACACCATCACGGCGCAAAATGCGAATGGATACTTCCGTACCCGACGGTCCGGTCAGTTTTTCGACGGCCTGAGCGCCGGTCCAGCCTTTGGTGCTCTCGCCGTCGACTTCCACGATAACGTCACCGGGCAGCACGCCCGCTCGCCAGGCGGGAGAATTTTCAAAGGGGCTGACGACGGTTATGAGTCCGCCGCGCGTATCAATCTCGATGCCGATGCCGTCGTAATTTCCGCTGGTGTACTTTTCGAATTGAGGGATGTCTTGCGGAACAATATATTCGCTGTAGGGATCAAGCGAATGCAACATGCCCCGCATGGCGCCATTGATGAGTTCGGTGTCGTTCACTTCGGAGACATAGTGATTTTTTATAATATCGGCGACGTTTTCTATCGCACGTTGGGAAGGCATTCTGACGGTATGATATAAGTTAAACGCCACCGCTAATAGCGACGCCGCCACAATGATAATGACCAGCATCAGCGTTCGTCGATTCATTTCATACGCGTTCATGTGCGATTCCAGAAAATTACTCTCAAACTAATATAGCCTTCATAACTATCGAATTTTAGCGACTTTAGATGATTTGTCAAGACTAGGAACTCATAATGAGCTTTTCCCCTCTCAGGGCAGAAAGGCATCGTCATTTTCGGCCTCAATATCACTAACCTTAACATGAATGGTTGGTTCGCGATGGGCTGATTGCGTCCGATAGATGCGCCACGCCCAGCCCAGGCACACCAGAGCGACAAAAAAGAAAAGCACCGCAACGAAGATGGCCAGAATCAGCGGGAACAGCAATACCCCGATTCCCAGAGCAATGCACGCCAGGGCCAGCATAACCAATGTTCCGGCGGCGTGACGCAGAGCCAGGCCAAACGGTGAGAAAATCTGTGGTCCCCCGTTCTCACGCGGATGTACGTAAAATCGATTAAAAAACATATGTGCGTGGCTCCTTTCTTATATTAAGACGCGGCCACGAACTCCCAATTACATAAAGAAGACGATTAATGTGATCTATATTGTATGTATCAGAAACAATCGTTTAATTAGTATTTGTCGCGGAAGCGGTGAAGCGTCCGCCTGAGGCGGACTGCCCGCGCATCTTCGAATCGCCAACCGCGGTTTTACGCGAAAAACACTCGCGGGCAGGATGCCCGCGTTACGAAAGGCGTCTTCCGCAACAGGAACTAATTAAGCTTTGTCCGTGGTTCATCCTCCAGGGGGCGGATCCAGATATTGCGGAAGCGCAGGGGATTGCCGTGATCCTGGAGGATTAGAGGCATTTTGTCCGCATGAGGTTCATAATGGGATGGGATTTTGTGGTATGTAATACCCTTGATCTCCCAATGATCCTGCACCAAGACGCCGTTATGGAAAACAGTCATTGTTCCCGGCTTGATTACCTTGTCATCTGCAAATTGTGGAGCGTGGAAGATGATATCATACGTTTGCCACTGGCCGGGTTTTCTGCAGGCGTTGACCAGGGGTGGATTTTGGCCGTAAACGGCCGCCGCCTGGCCGTCTGCGTAAGTGACATTTTCATAACTGTCCAGTATCTGCACTTCATATTTGCCCATCAAGAACACCCCGCTGTTGCCGCGTTTTTGTCCCGATTCGGTCACGACTTCGGGAGTACTCCATTCGATATGCAATTGGCAGGAGCCAAACCCCTGCCGGGTTTGAATATCGCCGGTTTTGGGCACGACTTCCATGTAATCATCCTGCAATTTCCATTTGACGTCGCCGCCGTCCTTACAACTTTGCCACGCTTGCAGATTTGATCCATCAAACAAAACAGTCGCGTCCGCAGGCGGATCGTTGTCAGTCTTTCCCGGTGTAACCACCGGCGGATGGGGGCGCGATTCATCGTGAACCGCCCATTGAGTGATTTGTTGGGCCAATGCGATAATCGAAAAAACGATGATAATTAAAAAACTGGTTAATATGATTGTTTTCATGTGCGTTCCTTTAATTAAAAAAGAACGCTCCCGGAGGAGCGTCCCTATTTATTTGCGGTTCGTTTTAATACATCCCGCCGCCGGGGGGCATGCCGCCGCCGACCGGTTCCTTTTTCTTTTCGGGGATTTCACTGACAACCGCGTCGGTGGTCAACAGCAGGCCGGCGATGGAAGCGCCATTTTGCAGGGCGGTGCGTTCCACCTTGGTGGGCACGATGACGCCGAATTCCATCATATTGCCGAATTTGGCTTTCATAATGTCATAACCAACCTTGAAATCGTCGTTTTCCAGTATTTTTTGGGCGATGATGGAACCGTCCAGGCCGGCGTTTTCCGCCAGTTGTTTGACCGGCGCAGACAAGGCGCGACGCACAATATCGACGCCAACTTTTTCATCGCCGGAGGCCTTGAGGCTTTCGAGCACCTTGGTCGCCCGAAGCATGGCTCCGCCGCCGCCCGGTAATACGCCTTCTTCCACCGCGGCGCGGCAGGCGTGCAAAGCATCTTCAACGCGTGCTTTTTTCTCTTTCATTTCTGCTTCCGTAGCCGCACCGACGTTAATCTGAGCGACGCCGCCGGAAAGCTTGGCCTGGCGCTCCTGCAACTTTTCAATATCGTAGTCGCTGGTGCTTTGTTCAATTTCTGCCCGGATTTGATCAAGGCGGGCTTTAATATCCTTCGTGGCACCGGCGCCTTCGATAATCGTGGTGTTGTCCTTGTCAATAACCACTTTCTTGGCCTGGCCCATGTCTTTGACGGAGACGTTTTCAAGCTGGATGCCCAGGTCTTCGAAAATCGCCTGACCGCCGGTCAGAATGGAGATGTCCTGCAACATGGCCTTGCGGCGGTCGCCGAAACCGGGGGCCTTCACGGCGGCGCACTGAAGCGTGCCGCGGAGTTTGTTAACCACCAGTGTGGCCAGGGCTTCGCCTTCAATGTCTTCGGCGATAATCAACAGCGACCGACCCGACTGGGCAATTTTCTCCAACAGCGGCAGCAGATCCTTGATGGACGAAATTTTCTTTTCGTATATCAGGATAAACGGTTTTTCCAATTCCACCGTCATGTTCGCGGGATTATTGATAAAATGCGGGGAGAGATAGCCTTTATCAAACTGCATGCCCTCGACCAACTCGACGGTGGTTTCAATGCCCTTGCTTTCGTCGATGGTAATGACGCCGTCTTTACCGACCTTGTCCATCGCCTGGGCGATCATCTTGCCGATTTCAGTGTCCTGATTGGCGGCGCAGGCGCCGACCTGGGCGATTTGTTTGCCGGAATCAACGGAAACGCTTTTTTGCTTGAAAAAATCCACCACAGCGGCAACAGCTTTGTCGATGCCGCGTTTTAACTCGGTGGGATTGGCGCCGGCGGTGACATTTTTCAGACCTTCGTCAAAAATCGCTTCAGCCAGCACCGTGGCGGTGGTGGTGCCGTCGCCGGCGGCGTTGGAGGTTTTTGAAGCGACTTCCTTGACCATCTGCGCGCCGATATTTTCCACGGCGTCTTCCAACTCGATTTCCTTGGCGACGGTTACGCCGTCCTTGGTGACGGTGGGCGATCCAAAGGATTTTTCAATGATGACGTTTCGCCCGGCCGGGCCGAGGGTTACTTTAACCGCCTGGGCCAGTTTTTTGACGCCCTGCCGAACGCTTTGGCGGGCGTTGTTATTGAAAACGATTTTTTTCGCTGCCATGTTTATTCGCTCCTGTTATTAATTGAGTACATTTTTTGTTTTGCCGATTCCCCGGAAATCATTTGTTATTACCCGATAACAGCCAGAATATCCGATTCCTCCATCACCAGGTAATTTTCGCCGTCGACCTTGATTTCGGTTCCGCCATAAGTGCTGAAGAGCACCACGTCGCCTTTTTTTACCTGGAACGCCGCGCGCGTGCCGTCATCGAGCAGTTTACCGTCGCCCACGGCGATAATGGTGCCGCGCTGGGGTTTTTCCTTGGCGTTGTCGGGCAGGTAGAGGCCGCCTTTGGTTTTTTCTTCGGCTTCCAGTCGTTTGATGATGACTTTATCAGCGAGAGGTCTCACTTTCATTGCGTTTCTAACTCCTTTCCTGAAGCATTCGCCCCGGTTTGGCGGGGCACGTTTCTGAAAATATTTACCGAACGAATCACCATATCGGTGGTGAACAAATTGCTGGCATAATAGCGGGTGAACAGGCGATGCACCTGATGGGCCAAAAGCCCCATATCAATCGGTTTGGTTATCACGCAGAAGGCGTTGAGCGCTAAAGCGCTGCTAAGCAGTTGGTCAGTGGCTTTTTCCGCCAGCAGGATGCACGGCAATGACCGGTTATGCCGGCGAATCATTCCCAGCGCCTGAACGCCCGGTACATCATTGAGTGACGTGTCGAGAATCGCCAGGTGGATTTTTTCCGTAGAGATGAGCCGGAGAATATCCTTGGCGGAGTCGGCCATTAGGGCATTAATGCCTCGCGGCTGAAACAGTTCTCGCACCGCCTGCGGCCACGCCCAGTTGGCGTTGCTTAGCAGCACGTTAATCGGTTCTGACTGTGATATCCGGTTCAGCATAAAATCACCTTGGTTTGCGGTCTTTGCGCAAACCAACACCCTTAAAATAGCAAATGATGTGCCAGCTTCAGTTTTATCCCTCCTGAATATCGGAATTGTTCCCTGTAAAAAGCATGATTCCCTAACGTATTGATATATAAGAAGATATACGAAACAGCATTCATCCTAAAAGTTATGCTTGTTTTAGCCTTAATGGTTAAAAACTGTCAAAATAGTCACCGTCACAATTTCGTCTGCCATTTTTGCACCGGAAAACCGTGACGCGGGCATCCCTGCCCGCGCTCTTCCGAATCGCCAACCATACCTGTAACGCGACCAGAATCCACGAGGAAAGCCTTTCCGCTACGGCAAAATTACATATTCCTATTGACGAATTTCCAGGGGATATGGTACAATTCCACTATCCTGTGGGGCTTTTGGCCACAGGGAGGAAAATGTTAGCCCGGTGAAGAGAGAGTATGCGGGTATTCTCTGCACCGGGTTTTTTTATGGCCATAGGAAGAGGTCATGGTCAAGCCAAAGGAGGTCGGATGCAAACTTCAGTGAAGTCTGGGATTATCGTTTGTTTACTCCTTGCGGCCGTTGTCTGGGCGGATTCCGCCGTGCAAATTGCCTATCAGGTCGATGAAATCTCTCCCGACCGCTGGGAATATACCTACGCGGTCACCAATCAGGGTTTGACGGAGCCTATCGAGGAGTTCACCATCTGGTTTGAGGAAGGGCTTTACAACAATTTAACCATCACCACCTCCGGACCGCTGGAAACCCAGTGGGATGAGGTCGTCTGGCAGCCCGAACCCTTATTCAATGATGCCGGCGGCTACGACGCCCTGGCCCTCGTAACCGGTATCCCCCTGGGCCAAACCGTCAGTGGCTTTAGCGTCCGGTTCGACTGGCTCGGAACCGGCTTGCCGGGGTCGCAGCCTTTTGATGTTGTCGATCCCGAAAACTACCAAATCCCCATCACCTCCGGAACCACCGTTCCCGAACCATGCACGGTGCTCCTTCTGCTGGGTGGGGTCGCTTGGTTACATCGTCGCAATCGTTAATGAAACATCCATATTGGGGTAAGGTATGGTTTTTATATCAATAAACCAAACAAACGGGAGGTAGTAGATGAATACTCGCAATTGTCATTATTTGTTTGTTGCTTTGGTTTGGATTATTACCGGTTTTGTTGTTGCCAACCTTGATGGTGCGGAAATAATCCTGACATTAAATGACCAATCATCGCAAAACATAGACATTCCTATAGTGATAACACAAAATGACCAAGGGCAAACGTATATTTCATCCCCTGGTTCAGCTTCTCAGGCATCTCCGGGCAGCCCGGATATCCCGTGGAAAGTTATAACCGTACTTTTACCGCCGGATGTGATAGCTGAAAGCGTACAGGCGGAACTTACGAACACAACTATTGATGCGATCAATGATTGTTTTAATTTTGCGCCGGCCTTAGCGCCTGCTTATAAGGATGAAAACGGTGACGAAATCATCGAGTGGCCTGTCGGCCGGACTATTGTAAATGGACGGGATGTTGTTGCTTATCAAACCGATGCTTTCACCCCGACGTTGCAGGCGAAAGTAACGAGTATTGGCCAAATGCGAAATTATCAGCTTGCGGAAGTGGCATTTCCATTGGCTGGTTACAATCCCGTAGCAGGTCGATTGGAATTATTAACATCAGCGAACCTTGCTGTTACATATGAACGCAGCGGGGAGATTCCCGCAATGCCGACTCGTTCCATCCAGGCGGAAAAAGCGGTTCGGGAACTGGCGGTGAATTTTGAAACCGCTTCGGTCGATTACGACTCTCCGGCCGCTCCGGCAGGCGCCACGGCTCAGGATAATCCTGGTTATGTCATTATCACCACCAGCAGCATCGCCAATGCCTCCAACGCTTTGTCAGATTTTGTTGTCCATAAACAAGGGTTATATTTTGACGTGCATGTTATTACCGAAAGTGATTTTGGCGGCGGTGTTGGCGATATTGCGGCGGAAAACATTCGCGCCTGGCTGCAAGCCAATTATTTGACCGATAATATCGAATACGTATTATTAATCGGCGATCCGGATCCCACTAGCGGCGCAGTTCCGATGAAAATGACCTTTCCTAGAAATCAGCCCTCGATTAATAGTGTTCAGGACTATCCCACCGATATGTATTACTCCGACCTGACGGGCAACTGGGACCTTGACGGGGATGGTATCTTTGGGGAAATACAAGTTGATAACGGAGAAACCAGCGATTACGGAACCGGCGGAGTGGACCGTAATTATGAAGTGATTGTCGGTCGGATTCCCTATTACGGCAGTACCGTCGATCTTGATACGATTTTGCAACGTACTATAACGTATGAACTTCAGGCCGAAAGCATTGAATGGAGACATAACTGCTTATTGCCCATGAAGCCGATGGATGATTCTACCCATTCGTGGTATTTGGGCGAAAATATTAAAACGAATTTGTTGATTCCGAATAGCTGGGGATATTATCGCCTTTACGATACGGAAATTTCCTCGCCGCCGCCATCCTATGAAGAAACGCCATGTTCGGCAACCGGTGTTAGTAATGAGTGGGGTGCGAATCCGTATGGCTTGGTGGTGTGGCAGTCGCACGGCAGCGCCACCAGCGCAACTTCGGTATTTTCCACCAGTTCATCCTATATGAACCGGCTTAATCCTGATTATCCGTCCTTTACTTTTCAGGCGTGTTGTTCCAATGCGCATCCGGAAACAAATAATAATTTAGCTTATTCCTTATTGAAGAAAGCTTGCGTTGGCACTATCAGTGCAACGCGTACATGTTATTACTTTATAGGCTGCACCAATTATACCAACATCTATGACTCTGGCGGGTGTGCCTACCAACATGCACGAAATTTAGTGGATCGAGATATGTCCGTCGGTGAAGCACTCGCAACGTTACGACAGGAATTGTCTTTTAGTGATAGTATTACCGGGTGGCGTAGCGTTTTGACGTTTAATCTTTATGGCGATCCTTCTTTGTTACTTGAACCAAAAATCATTGTGCCGACGATTTCACCTCAGTCCGGCGCTTATTATCCTTCTGTTGACGTAATCGTGTATCTGCCGGGTTCTGACTGGACGATTCATTACACCACCGACGGCAGGGATCCTGAAGAAACGGACCCGGTTTATATTGGCCCGGTGGCGATAACCGAAAGCACGGTATTTAAAGTACGCGCTTTCAAGGATGGCGGTTCAGTATATAGTGCTGTAGCGACGGCGACTTATACTATTCCGCCAAACACTTTATATGTCGATGATGACGCCCCGACCGATCCCGTTCCGGGAGATCCGCTGGTAAGCGATCCCCTGGAGGATGGTTCATCATCACATCCCTTTGACGCCATCCAGGAAGCAATTGATGTTGCGGTTTCCGGCGTAACCGTTGTGGTTTCACCAGGTGCATACACAGGGTCAGGAAATCGCGATGTCGATTTCAGTGGTAAGGATATCATTCTTCGCTCCGTTGATCCCTCTGATTCCCAGGTAATAGCGACAACGGTTATTGATTGCCAGAACGCAGGGCGGGGAATCATCATCGACAACGGAGAAGATTCTGACGCTCAAGTTCTTGGGTTAACCATTATTAATGGCTATATCAGTACCGGTGGCGGAG
The DNA here is from genome assembly GCA_016933395.1 of Sedimentisphaerales bacterium. Taxonomy (GTDB): domain Bacteria; phylum Planctomycetota; class Phycisphaerae; order Sedimentisphaerales; family SM23-30; genus JAFGBA01. The sequence goes on from JAFGBA010000108.1 coordinate 14,319, forward strand.
GCGTTTATTGTGTTGATTCCAGCCCAACCATCGAAAACTGCCGTTTGTTGGATTGTTACGCCGGTACGCATGGCGGCGGCATATATGTGGATGGCGGTGCGCCGATAATACGGAATTGTGTCGTTCGTGGTTGTAATACTATTTATGGTGGGGGTGTTTACATGAAAAATGATGCGACGCCGGTATTGGAACATTGCCTGTTGGCGGATAATACGGCCACGACGGGCGGCGGGATATGCATGGTATCCTCCGTGCCGACAATTAATCAAATAACCCTGACGAACAATATAGCCAACAGCGACGGTGGCGGTGTTTATGTCATGAGCAGCAGTATATCCTGGTCGGACAGTATTCTTTGGGGCAACACGGCGGCGAGTGGCCCTTTAATGTATCTTACATCATCCGCCTCGGTTTTGCTGAATTATAGTGATGTGCAAAATGGTTCAGGGGGTGCTTATATAGGGGCCGGATGTTCGTTTAATTTGGGTGATGGGTGTATTGACGTCGATCCAGGTTTCGTCAATGCTCAAGGAGGCGATTACCACCTCCGGCCGGATTCGCCCTGTATCGACGCCGGTGATCCTAACACACCCTTTAGCCTTGAGCCCGAGCCGGATGGCGGTTGTGTAAATATGGGTGCATACGGCAACACTCCCGAAGCCACCACCAAAGGAGGCCTAATACTCACCGACTATAACGTCATCACTCGCACTCGCGTAAACCGAACGGAGTTTATCTACGAGCTTGAAGTTATGCTTTACAACAGTAGCTCTGAAGATGTTATGGATGTGCAATTGGAACTCCTCTCGGCCCCTACTAATGTTACATTTCTGTACCCAACGGTCAACTGGATATACATCACCTCCGGTCAAGTCCTGCCCTGCGATGGCTCTATTCCCCTCCGCGTGGACCGCAGCCAAACCCTTGATCCGCTGCGGATAAGCTGGCGAGCCACCTACACCCTCGCCGCCACGGGCCAAACCGCCACCCAGCAGTTCACCACCTTGCTGGCCACCGAGTCGTCAGTGCCGGGCGATTTATCCGGCGATGATTACGTCGATATCACCGACTTGGTATTTATGGCCCGGCATTGGCTCAGCGAAAATGCTACCGCCGACATCTACCCCGCGCCCAACGGCGACGGCATCGTAAACTTGGCCGACCTCGCCATCGTTGCCGAAAACTGGCTCCAGCCCACAGGCGAATAATCCAAACGGTAGCGAGGCCGCCTGCGTTCTTCAGTTTTGCCGTATGTATTTATAAATTATCCGACGCCCACCGGCCGGCGTCTCAAAACGCCCGCCCGGGCGGCGAGGCTGACGGTTTTGCCGATAGATTCCTTTCGTGCGGCTTTTTCACTAAGCAGTTTATGCAAATCGGCCAGGGCTTGCTCGGCCTCAAGGTAGGCCAGATGATTGATCTGTTGTTGCCGTTTTCGGTTGCGTTCTCGCTGTTGCATGAGAGGCTCCTTTCAAACAAATAGGGCCATGATTCAATCTGTGCGCACATTCCCTATACTAACCCTTGCGGGCTTTGTTCAAAGTTTTATTCAAATTGCCATAAAAAAAGCCGCTTTCGGAAACATCCGACAGCGGCTTAAAAATTCTGGTGAGTTTTCCTCAGCCAACTGCCGGATGGGGCGCGGTATAAAACCAGCCCTTAATCATCCGTACACTAATGCCATGCCGGCACGTATCCGTGCTCGGCGATGTTACTAGTACGTTGGCTGAAGAGTAATTGTTCATTAGGTTCACCATACTTACTTATAGCCTATATCGGACAAAAAGTCAAGAACAAAGATAAAATAATCCGTTTTTTTTAACAAATCCTAAATGGGTACTTTGGGCAATTGTAATCCGCAAAAATGCTATGCATTATGTTATTTTTATGAAAATTTCGTTTATGGGCTGTCCGTAATTATTTTACCATTTGAGCACACGCCATAATTTGTCCGTGGTAGAACTATAATTAGTATCTGTTGCGGAAAAGGCATTTTGTGACGCGGGCATCCTGCCCGCGAGCGTTTTTCGCATAAAAATGCGGTTGGCAATTCAAAGATACGCGGGCAGGATGCCCACGTCACCGCTTCCGCAACAGGAATGAATTATGGAGGATTCAAGAGACCGAGATCTTTTTGGTCGCCGAGGGCACGGCCGGGTTCTGCGCCAACCTTATTGATGGCGGCGTTGCGGGCGTTTTGCCAGTAACGCAGGACGAAATCCATCGCCGCGGCGGTGACGGCCTCTTTGTTTGAGCCGCTCAGCACCAGCCATTGGCGTTCGTCAGCTTGTTCCACGAGTTGTATCAATCCCTTGGTATCATCGAACGTCAGGTTTAATCCGGCGATCAGCGCATTATCCTTTGGAGGGCCAACCAAAATAAGGTTACCATTTTCCTTAATGGCATCTGGAATGGTGTCAAGGTTGGTGAGATGGAACTCGTAACCTGTCACCTCACGGAGAGTATTGAAGACGATGTAGGCCATTTCCATGCTGACCTTATCGGCGCCAAAGGTGATGCAGGTCGGTCGGGTGTAATCGAAGGTTTTAACCACCTCCGGCCCCTGCGGGTAATCCACGAATGTTGTCAGCACCGGCTTGGGCTCGAACGGCGGCGTGCCGCCTTTGGCCGTCCAGCCCCAGCCCATTACCTGTTCTCTGCCCAGGTCGCAGCGGAGGAAGAAATGATATACGCCCGGCGGGGCGGCTTCATCCAGCGCGAGCGAAACCGGTATCTGGGTAGAACTGCCCGGCCCAAGCATAATATGATCTGAACCGGTGATTTTGACGGTCAGGCCGTCATAACTTTCCGCGGTGAGTTTCGCCTGGAGCAGGGAGACGGTGGTGTTGGTGAGCTTGAAAACGGCTTTGCCGGTGGTATTTATCATGGCCGCCGAAACAGGCTCAATGCGCAGTTTCTGCCAGGCGTCATCGGGAGGGGCGTATCGTCGCATCAATTCATGGAGAATGAAGCCTTCTGGTTTGAGGCGGCGGTCGAGATAAAGGATTTCATAATGGCGGATGCCGCTGCGGGCGAGGATGGGATTGGGAGCGAGGGTTTCCTGCAGATGAAACTGGAAGAACTCACCGAAAGCCCGGGGAGCGAGCATGTTGGTAAAGACCTCGCGATACATCTCGCTGCGATCGGCGGGCGAAAGGCGGGTAAAACCTTTCCAGTTGAACTCGGTGAGCAGGCATTCCAGGTTGTTGCCGGAGGCGTAAGCAGCGCCGGACAGGGCGGCAATAAGCTCTACATCCAGCCGGCCGGGATTGTGGCGGTATGTATGATAACCTACGGCGTCGTAAGGCACGCCTAGCAGACGGGCCTTTTCAAAAACGGCCATTTTGCCGTCGGCGGTAAGGTGGACGGGAAGGTCAGTTTTGATAGCTTTAATGGCCTGGTACTGGCTCTGCCAGCGTGGCGTGTCATTATCGCGAATACCGGAAAGGAGAACCTCGTTTTCGAGTTCAAAGCGATAAATGATATCGCCGTAACGCCGTACCAGCATGGCTATCCATTCCGGATCACCCTCGGAATCGATGAGTACCTTGAGCCCGAGATGGCGGGCTTGGCCAAAAAACCAGTCCAGAAATGCTACCGTCCGGTCTCGTTCCATGGTCCGCAGATGCCCTACATAGTGCGGCCGCAGGTAGGAAAAGCCCAGTGCTTTCATAATACGTATATCGCGCTTCATGGCGGGTTTGAATTTTTCCCATTCCAGCCACATGGTGGGTGAAAAAGGCCACCAGCCTTCGCGATCATCGCCTTTGACGCGGAAATAATCAAAATTTTCCACAAAGGTGCTGTAGGGGAAATAACTGGTGCCGAAACGCACTTCATGAGCGCCCAGGTCATATATCGTTTCATTTTTCTTTTCTCGAGCCAGGCGATAGCCGGCGTAGGTATAATGTTGGCTGGTGCGCCATGCTTCATCGTCGGGTGGATTCACCGCCAATCGCCAGCAAATAGTGCGGGGATCGCCCTGGTATAAAGGCAGTTCCAACACGGCGTCTTTATCGGGATCGACGCCATAGGCGATGTTACTGATAAGGTAGATGCTGTTGTCGATACATTGGACATGTTCGGGAATAAAATAATGGCGATTGGTAAAGGCTGTCCAACGGTCGCCTTTTTTAATTAAATGGTAGGGGGTGAAATTGTTAACGGCAAAAAATGTGCTATCCCCGGAATTCCAGGCAAGCCAATCCAGATTATGGCTATAGCGGAAATCATATTCATAATGGTCCGGTTCGTTAAATTCTTCGAATCGCCGTCCATTCCAGCACATCCGGCGATTGGCAACAGGGGCGGTCTTGATACGGCGTAAAAGCAGCATTTTTTTCTCGCCGTGACTTGGAGCAATGCGTTCAATAGTTACGGCCAAATCGAGAAAACCTTCGGCATAAACCTCCACGACAAAATTCAGGCGAAATGGTCCCTGTTCGGCTTGAGCATGCAGTTGGCCATTGTCATCGGGAGTAAACTGTAATTGCAGCGGTTGCATCTGACTACAGGCAAGCTTGAAAGGGATATCTTCTTTGCTAACCACCAGCGAGAAATCCAGAGTGGCAATAGGGTGATTGTCCCAAAATAGTTTAAGGTAGCCGGTCTGTGATTCAACAGCAAGATGTGCATTGCTCGGAGAGAGAGTTTTGTTGGTGGTTGGGTTTGTCATCAAGTCCAGTGCGTTGCAGGCTGGAACGGTGACTACGCCGCGTGCGATTGAGTCTTTTACCACTACATTAAATTTACCGGTTATATCGAGATAATTACCATCAGATTGTTTTGTAGTGAATCGCACAGGGCCAAAATAAGCGGCATCATGGTTGTTGCGTATGATAAGTTTACTTGTGGTTAACATTTCCGTTCTAGCTGTGGTTGCAACCAATGTTAAAATCAGGTTTGATAATAGGAAAATATAATTGCATTTTATTGTCTTTTTATTGCATGTTTTTCGCATCGGTTCGCCTATAATCAAATGATGATTTTTCGATCAATTTAATCAAAATGAGCGTATTTTATCATTTGTAACTCGCATATTTTGATAGATTGTGTCGTTTTTGACAATATTAAAATAATAAGCGGGTAGATGAAAGTGGAAAGAAATAAGATTTTCTGCGCAAGAAAAGAAGCGATACCCACGACCATAGTATCGCTTCAAATAGGTCAACAAAAATATTTTTAGTAATGACAAACTTAAAATTGTAATTTATGGCCTTACAATTCAGTGACAATGAATTTGGCCTGGGCGTGGCGGATACGCAACAAGGGGAAAATCAAAAAAGCCTCTGTGGCGTCCACATCGTCCACCAATGTCACGGTATGCTTGCCGGGCGTGCCGCCGTCTTCGGGCATGGGCACGACAAATGAGCCGGGGAAGGGATGGCGGATAACTTCACCATCCCATATCAGTTTTTGTGCGGCGGGATCGCCGAACATACCGCAGTACTTGATATAAACAGCCGTGCCGGGCGGACCGGAGGTCGGCTCCATTTTGACAATTCGCGTGCATCCAGAGACGGTCAATAACAATCCCACAATTAACAGTGTGCTCGCTCGTTTCATGGCTGCCCCTTTTTAAAAAAGGTTCCTGATACAGACACACCCTCCAGAAAGGTAAGGTGTTTCACTATTTAGATAGACGTTCAAGTTGTGTTTTTGTTTTAAAAAAATTGTTAATTTTTATAAAATTTTCCCCAAGGTGGTGATTGACGCTATGAACAGAGATGCTTATAATGTAAGCCTTTATTGCTAATGTCTTGCCGGGCAATATGTTAAAGCGGTCAGGGACAATAGCGGTATATTGGCCTTTTTTTGGCCCTCATCTGTAAGGGGGCAAATATTTTCAGGATAAAAATTATTTAGCAGGAGATAAACTTTGGAACGCACATTAGTTATTCTCAAACCTGACGCTGTACAGCGGCAACTGATGGGTAAAGTCATATCTCGCTTTGAGGAAAAGGGATTACCCATCGTGGCATGTAAAATGATGACCATTTCACCGGAACTGGCCGACCGCCATTATGAAGCCCATACGGCCAAGCCGTTTTACCCCGGCCTGAAGGCTTATATGACGGGTGGGCCGGTGCTGGTGCTGGTGTTGCAGGCCGAGGGAGTTATAGCCATGGTGCGGAAGATGATGGGGGCAACCTTCGCCAGTGACGCCGAACCGGGTACAATACGTGGTGATTACGGTTGTGCCAAGGGTACGTTCAACCTTATTCACGGCAGCGATTCTCCCGAAGCGGCCCAACGGGAAATCGAGCTGTTTTTCGAGAAAAATGAGATATTTGATTACAAATTGACCAATCAATGCTGGTTAAAGGCATAAATCGGCGATTTTTGACAACAAATAGTTCTTTCGTAAGGGTGGTTTATGGTCCGATCCATATCGGAAAAACAGCGTCGCGCGGAGGAATTACGACGGTTGATTGATTATCATAATCGCCGTTATTACATCGAGGCCGCACCGGAAATCAGCGATACGGAGTATGACCGGTTGTTCGCGGAGTTGGTAGCGCTCGAAAGTGAGCATCCGGAACTGGCTTCACCTGATTCTCCCACACAGCGCGTAGGGGGGGCGCCATTGGAGGGATTCGCCAATATCACCCATACAATACCTATGCTGAGTATGGACAATACCTATTCTGCCGAGGAATTGCGGCAATTTGACCAGCGGGTGCGCAAAGCTTTGGGGGGCGGCAA
>JAFGBA010000109.1 GCA_016933395.1 Sedimentisphaerales bacterium
ACTCCCGTTTTGACCACGCTGGGCCTGCCAATGATGCTTACCGGCGAAATCCAACAGGGTGTCGATTCCCTCAACCGCCTCCATGTACACACTACCGCCATGTCCGCCGTCACCGCCGTCGGGGCCGCCCCGGGGCACGAATTTCTCCCGCCGAAAGCTTAGGCACCCATGCCCGCCGTCGCCCGCCTTTACCTGAATTTCCGCTTCATCAATAAACATCGACGCTGTCTTTTGGCAATAACCTCTTCTGTCATTCTGAGCGTAGTAAAGAATATCTCTTAAACCTTCCAGAAGAGATCCTTCGCTGCGCTCAGGGTGACAGGATACTATCAAGCACTTAAAGAAAAAGAGCAGCACCACGGGCGCCGCTCTTTCAATTTCGTGTCGCGGGCATCCTGCCCGCGGTTCTTCGTCTTTTAATTACCCCTTGTCAGGCTTGCTGTACCGTCACTCGCCGACCTTGAAACGTCACTACACCATCAATCAGAGCGAATAGCGTATGATCGCGCCCCATACCCACACCGGCGCCGGCCTTGAACGGCGTGCCGCACTGCCGCACGATAATAGAGCCTGCTCGCACCGCCTGTCCGCCAAAAGCCTTGATGCCGCGATATTGCGGATTGCTGTCACGACCGTTACGTGATGAACCTTGTCCCTTTTTATGTGCCATACTATATCAACCTTTCAATTTATCACTACTCCGCTGTCATTCTGAGCGAAGTGAAGAATCTCTCTTATCATCCTAGAGAGACCCTTCGCTACGCTCAGGGTGACATACACAAAATTTATCTCATGATCCAGTTGCGACCGCGATAGAGCAACACCCGGTTGGCGGGATTATACTCATCGCCCGGCACCTGATAATCCAGCGCCAATGTCTTTCGCAAAAGTACGGTATCGGATTCCTTGCCCTGCGCTCCCATAGGATTTTTCACCTGCACCGTCTCGTTGGAAAGACCAGAGATAAAAATCTGCACTTTTGTCGCCTGCGGATCAAATTCCTCGAAAATCGCCACGGTATCCCGGGCGTTATCTTCACCTTGCAAAATCGGACCGGTAACCTGGCTTTCCATCTCCAACAATGGAATTGCCGTCGCGTGACGCTGACGAATCGCCTCAAACACCTGTCGCCGTGACTTGGCCCCACCGGTATAGGTCAACAAGGTATCCGTGAACAGGTCCGCCCGCGGATAAAAATTCACATCCTCGCCGGTATTGTTGGTTATGGTGTAGAGCAAATACCAGAACCGCGTCGGCTCGGTATCACCCGGCAATACGACATTAATCTGCTGGGGCTGGCCATGCAACTGGATATCCAACTGCCATAATCCCGGCTCCGGCACCAGGGAGGGTTTCGGCGCCGCCCAGACACATAATCCTGCCGTCAGCACCAATAGGCCCGCTGATAACGCCAAAAACGCCTTGTGATATCGTATCTTGCTCATTGCGTATCTTCCTTGCGCATAAGACGCTACAGTTTACCTCCGCCACCCGTCCTGTCAAGCCATTTTCCATATCCCGAAGGTTTCGTCCAGGATTTTTACCCGGTTATACCCCTACCCGATTTATTTTGATACAATACCCCTATGGCCCCAACCAGAAAATATGACGTAACTGATTTATCAGAAAGAAGTTGCCGTTTAACCATCCCTCAACTCATTGAGCTGCAAAGCCAATGGCAACGGCAGGTTAGCCAAATTCCCTTGCCCCACCCCCCGAAAACCATCGCCGGAGCGGATTTGACCTTTAGCCCGGATGGCGCCACCTGCTGGGCGGTGGTTGTGGTATTGTCGCTGCCAAGCTTGGAAATCATTGAAAAAGCCCAAACCCAAACGAATGTCACATTTCCCTATGTACCTGGCCTGCTTAGCTTTAGAGAAGCCCCCGCCGTCGTTGCCGCCTTTAGACAACTCTCTCATCAACCGGATGTACTCATGGTTGACGGGCAGGGTTTGGCCCATCCTCGACGTATGGGCCTGGCCTGCCATCTGGGTCTAATGCTTGATATACCCACTATAGGTTGTGCTAAAAGCCGCCTTATAGGCCAATATCGTACCCCTGGTCCTCGAAAAGGCGCATCCAGTCGATTAATGCATCAGGGAGAGATTATCGGCCGAGTTGTTCGCACCCGCGATAAGGTCAAACCCCTGTTTATCTCTGTCGGTCACAAAATCACCCTAGCTCAAGCCCTCCATCTGGTGCAGCGGTGTTGCCGGGGCTACCGACAGCCCGAACCCACTCGCCAGGCTCATCGGCTTGTTACACAATTACGCCTGACATTCTCTGGACATAGTAAACTTTAAATGTATAATGAGTGTTTCGCCCGTTATCGGAACGAGCAGTTAAAACTATAATTTTATTGGTAATCCCATTCTGATGAACGAATCACCTCTCCCGCCGACCCCTTCGGATTCTCCAGACACGACCCAATCTTCATCTGGTTCCGCTGCACCTGATCAGACGGCGCCGTCCTCGGAGCTGAATGCCACTCCTTTGAACCAGCCGACGCCCTCCGACACGGCAATTCCCCCTCAACCCGCAAAAACTCCACCGCCAGTCATTCAGCCGGGTCCGGAACTGGACGCTGGATTGGAAGAGGAAATCTCGGCAGCCCTGGGTGATATGAGTCTGTTGGATATGATCGATGACGTCTCTCCCGCTACGCCGGTAAACACAGCATCAACAACACCTGGAGAAATAACCGGTGGTTTGCGCACCGGACGCATCATTCGCATTGATGGCAGTGATATCTTCGTGGACTTGGGCGGAAAAGATCAGGGTATCCTCCCGCGCACTGAAGTTGATGACGCCGAGACGCTGGAAGTCGGCCACAGCATTGATGTTTGTGTTGTGGGCGAGGAGGACCGCGATGGATTGCTGATACTCTCAAAAAAATCCGCTGACCAGCAACTGCTGCGCCGCAATCTTAAACCCGGCGTCCTGGTTGAAGCCCGCGTCGTTGGCACCAACAAAGGCGGCCTGGATATGGATATCAAAGGCCTGCGTGCGTTTATGCCCGCCGGCCAGATCGACCTGGTGCATATCGAAAACCTTGATTCGCTTATTGGCCAGCGTTACGAATGCGAAGTTATTCAGGTCGAACGCGGCGATCAGAACGTCGTGTTGAGTCGGCGCAATCTCCTCCTTCGCGAACGCGAAGCCCAAAAACAGCAAACCTGGGATGATTTATTCGTCGGTCAAATCCGCCACGGCATTGTTCGCAATATCACTGATTACGGTGCTTTTATCGATATCGGCGGAGTCGATGGCCTGTTGCATATTCGGGAAATAAGCTGGGCGCGCATCAAGCACACCAGCGAAGTGCTTAGTGTCGGCCAGGAAATCGACGTCCTCGTTATTGACCTTGACCGCGACAAACAGCGTATCTCCCTGAGTCTGCGACAAGCGGGCGCCGATCCCTGGTCGCTCGTGGAGCAAAATTATCCTGTCGGTTCGCGCCAGCAGGCGCAAATCGTCAACTTGATGAATTTCGGCGCCTTTGCTCAACTTGAACCGGGCGTGGAAGGACTTATCCCCATCGGCCAGATGACCTGGGCAGGACGAATACGTCATCCCGGCGACGTCGTCCAGGTAGGCCAAATGGTCGAGGTGGAAGTCATAGCCATCGACACCGCCAAAAAACGCATCAGCCTGAGCATGAAGCGTCTGGAAGAAAATCCCTGGAGCAATATTTCCGAACGTTACCTGCCCGACCACAATTACAACGGCCAAGTCGCCCGTTTAACGGATTTTGGGGCTTTTATCACCCTCGAACCCGGTGTGGACGGCCTGGTGCATATTTCCGAAATCTCAGATAAACATATCAAACGAACCAGTGATGTTCTGCGCGAGGGCCAAAACGTTGAGGTAAAAGTACTCAGCGTTGATCCGGAAAATCGCCGTATTTCGCTGAGCATGAAAGCAATCCTGCTGGAACAAGCCGGGGATACCTCTGGAATGGACTCAACTCAAGCCGATTCTTATGGGCCGCCCGAACAGATTGCACCTCCGGCCAACAAACCCTCCACCAAACGCTCAAAATCACGACGCGGCGGACTAGACTGGGACTGGTAAAGCTCAAACCGGTCAAGAAAATCCCCTTCCTCAACCGATACCAACATATAGTATTGGCCCGGAGGTGATGTTATGCGCACAACCGGACCTATCGCTTAAGACCTTTATTGATAATGACTTGAGAAACTCGGAGGTATTCGTGATGAATACGACCGCAATACGCTATTTATCAGCACTCACAATTTTTCTGTTAGCCGTTCCCCTCGGCGCAGTCACTGAACAAGGCACGGATACCGACGGCGATGTTTATCAGGTTCAATTACTCGGAAGTGGTAATGTTGTTAGTTCCAGCCTTTCTAATATGCAGGTTTCCGGCACAAACGCCGCTACAATACTTTCAATAACGGTGCAGCAAATCGTCGGTGATGGACAGGTAAATGTTTCCAGCCTTACTACAGGCGGTTCAAATCTCGGAACTTTACGAATTGCCGGCGATTTAGGTAACTTGGCATGCGGATC
>JAFGBA010000110.1 GCA_016933395.1 Sedimentisphaerales bacterium
GGACCCTACAACATGGTCTCTCTGTTAATTGATCATACGGAATTATATTGTATTTTCCTGACGGATTTGGAGTATTTCGAAAAGTTAATGCTTTTTGCCATTGACAGAAGCCGTGATTATTTACAGGCCATAGACGCAGCGGGCGTGGATGTCCACTGTATTGGCGGAAACGTGGGAGGGGGATTTATGGGTGAGAAATATTACGACAACTATATACTACCCTTTGAGAAGCAGTATATGGACATGGTTCAGCAAAACGGCACGCCCGGGTGTTATCACAATTGCGGCGAGATTATGAATCTGGTGAATTCCTATAAAAAACTCGGCGCCAGATGGGTTGAGCCATTCTCACCTTATCCGTTGGGCGATGCAGATTTGGCCAAAGCCAAAGAGATGGTCGGTGATGCTTATGTCATTACCGGCGGAATCAATCAGGTGGACGTGCTCCAAAAGGGGACCGTTGATGATGTCAAACGAGTAACCGAAGAGACCATAAAAATTGGCAAGCCAGGCGGCGGCTTTATTTTGCAAAGCGCTGATTTTCTGGAATATGGCACTCCGATTGAAAATATTGAGGCTTATGTTGACATGGCGATGCAATATGCAAGTTACTGATATACGTATCTTTGTAAATTGACGGAAACGGCGAGTTATACGATGATTGCACAATTAAACAACACAAAGGGCAGCTTGTTGTATGTGTCCTTTGTGGCGATTATTGCGGCGGTCGGGGGATTCCTATTTGGCTATGATACCGCGGTGATATCCGGCGCTGTGCCCTTCATCGAGGAATACTTTTCCCTTACGGCCGGACAGCTTGGTTTTGCCGTCAGCAGCGTGGTGCTGGGTTGCATCTTTGGCGCCAGTATCGCCGGATCGTTGGCGGACAAATATGGCCGAAAAAAGATAATGATCACCGCAGCGGTATTATTTCTGGTTTCGGCCATACTGACTTCATTGCCAAAAAGCTTGTGGCTGTTTAATCTCGCTCGCTTCATTGGCGGGGTGGCGGTTGGGTTATCCAGCCCCGTTTCGCCTATGTATATCGCGGAAATAGCGCCGGCGAAAATACGCGGAGCGTTGGTGACGCTCAATCAGTTGGCGATAACCTTCGGCATTGTGGCGGCGTACTTGGCTGACTTGTGGATTGTCAGCCTGGGCGACGAACAATGGCAGGTGGATTATGCTTGGCGTTGGATGTTCGCCTCGGAGTGTTTTCCGGCAGTACTGCTTTTGGTGGGGCTGTTTTTTATTCCTGAAAGCCCGCGCTGGTTGCTGAAGAAAGGTTGGATTGACAAGGCAAGAGAAATCCTAACCAAAGTGGGTGGTCGTTCGCACGCGGAGCGGGAAATTGAGGATGTTGAACAGGCGCTGAATGAAGAAACGGGATCTATAAAGCAGCTTTTTATGCCGGGCTTTCGCTTTGCGCTCTTCATCGGCGTGATGATTATGATCTTTTCGCAAATTACGGGGATGAACGCCATCTACATGTACACGCCCAAACTGCTTTTGGCAGTGGGTTTCAAGAGCAAGTCTTCGGCGTTGCTGGCGATGGTCATTGTCGGGGCGGTTAATTTCGTGACAACCATCATTGCGGTGTGCGTCATCGATAAGCTGGGCAGAAGACTGTTGATGCTCATGGCGCCGTTGGGAATGGGGATTTGCATGCTAACCATCGCGCTGGGGTATGGTTCGGAATGGTTGTCGCCGGGAATCATTCTGGCCGCCATTTTGATATTTGTGTTTTTCTTTGCGATAGGCGTCGGGCCGGGGGCATGGCTGGTTACCTCGGAAATCTTTCCCACCAAGGTTCGAGGTCGCGCGATGTCCATTTGTACGTTTAGTTTGTGGGCGTCCTCGTTTGTCGCAAATTCAGTATTTCCGAAGTTTCTCGAATGGTCTCAACTCGGAACGTTCGGATTGTTTACTTTGGCGTGTTTTGCTATGGTTATATTTGTTTTCACCTGTGTGCCGGAAACCAAGGGTAAGACGCTTGAACAAATAGAAGAATATTGGAGAACCGGCAGAAACGAAAGGAAGCATATGGGATGAAAGTTGTTGGGCGTCTTTTAATGACGGTTACGATGATATCACAGTGTGCAAACGGCGTTGACTGGAATAAGGATGATGCTTTACAAGAACTGACCAACGGCCTCGATGGGAAGATTCGCATATCGGTTCGTGATGAAGTTACCGATAAGGTTGGCAGCTTTGAAGTAACACCCGCGGCAATGGGAATATCAAGTCACCAGCTCGATGAAGTTGATCTTACAGCGACCGTATGCTGGCGGACGGATATTCACGGTCTGGTTATGGAATTGGCCACTAATGGAGCGAAAAAGCGGGTTGGCCACGAAGTGGTGGTTGACCTGCCTGTGCTGCAGGGGCGACAGGAGATATTTACGCCCAGTGACCGTGGGGTGGTGTTGCTGGCGGCCCATCCCAGCCTTAAGCCCACTCAATATGGAGAATTCGCCGGATACGCCACGCTGCGCCATTATGTTTTGCCCTTGGCGTCGGCTTTTGACATTAATAATGATAAGGCAATCACGGTAGCACTGGCTCCGACCGAAAACATCCCTCATTTACAGATCGAGTGGATAGACGCGAAAATCCTGCGGCTGGGAATGAAGCACCGTGCAATGGGAGAAAATAAAGCATCCAGTTTGAGTTTGCGTTTTTATACGCACGCCGCGGATTACAGATCAGCGATCAAGGCGTATAGCGATGAATTCCCGCGTTATTTCAAGCCCGTCCTGCCGCGCAGCGAATATGAGGGGCCGTTCTGGTATCATCACATTCAGGCTCATCCGGATTTCGAGAAGATGGCCCGGCAAAATATGCGATATATCTGGATGAGTTTCTGGTTCACGCATCTGGGCGAGTATTTGCCGGAAGAAAGCGAATGGGCCCCTTATACTTACGCAAGTTGGTTTAGGCTCGGTGAAATGATGAGCGACGAGAAAATACGTGCTTTCGTTCGTGAAATGCACCAGCACGGTATCGGCGCCTATGCCTATTTCAATGTTACCGAATACGGCGGGAAAGGCGGCGCCGGCGGCGATGCGAAAAAGGCCGAACGCATCCTTCGCGAACAATTCGCCGACGCTCTGTTTAAAGATAGTCGCGGCGAGGCGATTCCCACGTGGGAGGGTGCCATGGTCATGAACGCCAGCTCCAAGTATTCTTTATTCCCGTTTATCGTTGAGCAGCTTAAACGGCATATCACACGCTTACCGGAAATTGACGGTTTTATCATCGACCGGCTGGACTGGGCCAGCAAGATTGATTATGGCCACCATGACGGGATGACCATGATCGGCGATCGAGAAGTTGAAAATATGGTGTGGCCGGTGAGTGAGGGAGTGAGAGAAGTGCTGAGACAGGCGCACGCCGCGGGAAAACGCGTGTTTGTCAATCAGCACTGGCGGGTAGAGATGTTGCGGGATGTGGACGGCACATGTCATGAATCGGACTTTCTGCCGGGGCAAGGATACCTGGCGCCTTATCGGCCTTCATCGTCATGGACGACCCACCATTTCCCCTATCATGAAGATTTGTTGAAGTTCGAAGGCCATATGAAGCA
>JAFGBA010000111.1 GCA_016933395.1 Sedimentisphaerales bacterium
ATTTCTCCCGGTGATGATTGGGGTCGTTATGAAACCCGTCCGGTTTACGGTTATGATGACTGTTTTCCCACCGTCAGTCCGTGCGAGTCTCCCGGGGGCGGCTATATTCCCGACCACGGTGAAATCTGTTGGCTGCCATGGGATATACGGTGTTCATCGAATGCCTTAATCGGTTGGGCGCAGTGTCAAATTCTACCCGTGCGTTTTTGCCGCCTCATGGAATTCCATGCCGCCGGCATCACGTGGCGTTTCGAGGTTGAAAATCAATCCAACAGAGATTTGCCATTCCTACATGTCATGCATGCATTACTCCCTCCCAATAATGTCACCGCACTGCGATTGCCGACGTATGAAACACTCTATGATGAAATGACGCAAAAATCGCTTCCGCATTGCGATGTGAATAAATTAAGCCGTGATTTATGTATCACGCCGCAAGCCGCGGCAAAAATGCTTCTTCTGCAAAATATTCAGAATGGATTTGTCGAGATTGAGATAAATAGACGCTATCGCCTGGGCGTTCATTTCGATGCAGGAATTTTCACTACATTGGGTATTTGGTGGAACAACGGCGGATATCCTCCTAAGAATGCTTGCCGCCGGTTTGAATGCGCCTTCGAGCCGATTCCCGGCGAGTCAAGTTCTCTGGTCAAAGCCCGTCGGCACGGCACAACGCTCATGGCTCCTGCCCGAGGAAAATTATCGTGGACGGTCAAGTGGGAAATAACCTTACGGGATGAGTAACCGAATATGCCATTGATTCGTGATCGCAATGCCGTATTGGAGGTTTTTGACCGCGCCGCCCGACGACAATGGGTCATACCGGCATTCTGCGCCGAAAATCCCACCACTATTGAAGCCGTTTTAACCGCTGCCCGGGAACACGCCCGGCGCATCAAAGAGCCGCGTCTGCCGGTTATCCTGGCCATTACCAATCAATACGCTCATCGCAGCCAATCCGTCTATTACACCCACACCCGGCGCTGGGACATCGGCCTGCGACGGTTTATGGCGGACATCGAGATTCTCACCGACCAAATGTCTCCTTTTTCTCAACTGAATGTCATGGTTCTGTTGGACCATACTCAATGGGATGCTGATGCTGAGTTGTTGACTTGGGATTTACGTCCGTTTTCCATCATCATGTACGATGCTTCCGGTTTACCTTTTGACGAAAATATCAAAAGAACAGCCCAATTCGTTGAGCAACACGGCCGGGAAATCGTTATCGAAGGGGCTTGCGATGAAATCCTCGATGCCGGAGAGTCTTCACCTGACAATGCTTTGGCTACGCCGGAAAAGACGCAATGTTACTTGCAACAGACCGGTGTGGATTTTGTCGTCGTCAATTTGGGCACTGAACATCGTGCTGGCAGCGCCAATCTGACTTACCATGGTGGCCTGGCGCGCCGTATTAGTACGTTGACCGGTCCGAAACTGGTTCTGCACGGCGCCTCATCAGTTGGCGGCGATCAGATAAAATGGTTATTTCACGACGGCATTGCCAAAGTCAATATCTGGACCGCATTGGAACGTGACAGTTCGCCGGCCCTGTTGGAGGAAATGCTTCGCCAAGCCGCCAAGATTACCGGTCCCACTAAAGCCCGCGAACTGCTTGAGCAAGGTCTGCTGGGACCCAAAGCCGATATAACCAGTCAACCGCAACTTTCGCATTACACCACCACCTGGCGGCAGGATATTATTTTCCAGCAGATGAAAGATATCGCCGGTCATTATTTCAACCTGTGGTGCATGTAAGGATAATGTCAATCATGAACGGCTATATGGGCATTGACATCGGCACCAGCGGCTGCAAGGTTTTGATCTTCGATGAGCAGGGCCGGTGCCATAGTCAAGCGTATCGGGAATACAACCTGATATGCCCTCGACCCGGCTGGGCGGAACTTGATGCTGAGGAGGTTATCGACAAATGTTTCGATGTTATGGCCGAAGTCGTCAGAAATGCAAACACGATTACGGTCCGGGCGATAGGCATCTCTTCCCAGGGAGAGGCCTTTGTTCCCGTCGCCGCCGATGGTCGATTGCTGCATCACGCCCTGGTTTCTTCGGATAATCGTGCTGCCGCCTATGCTCAGACCTGGGCGGATGAATTTGGGAGGGATCGACTTTATCAGATTACCGGCCACACGCCGCACACTTTGTTTTCACTGTTCAAATTACTCTGGCTGCGGGATCATCTCCCCGATATCTGGAAACAAACCTGGAAATTCCTGTGCTTCGAAGATTTATTGCAGTTTCGCTTGGGCGTCATGCCGCATATCAGTTGGCCGCTGGCCGGGCGCACCATGTTATTTGATGTGCGTAAACACATTTGGAATCAGGAGATTCTCGCTGCGGTTGGATTACTGCCGGCGCAGTTGGCGCAACCTGCGCCTTCCGGCTCAAATATCGGAACTATTCCTCCGACCATAGCAGAGCAATTGAGTCTAAATCCGGAGGCCATCGTTGTCACCGGCGGCCATGATCAGCCTTGCGGAGCTCTGGGAGCGGGCGTAACCGAACCCGGAGCGGCCGTTTACTCCACCGGAACGGTTGAATGCATCACACCGGTATTTCATCGGCCTACCTTTTCTGAAGGTCTAAGAGACCATAACTTATGCACTTATGATTACACCCTGGAAAACATGTATACCACCGTCGCCTACAATATCACTGGCGGAAGCATCCTGAAATGGTTTCGCGATCAATTCGGCCAAGTGGAAATCGACCAAGCACGGCAGCAGGATCGTGACCCGTATGAGTTGCTGCTTGAAGCCGCTGATTCGGAACCAACGAATTTGCTGATCCTGCCCTATTTCGGCCCCAGTGGCACGCCTTATTTCGACCCAAATATCTCCGGAGCTATTATAGGTTTGACGTTGGCGACAACCCGCGACCAGATCATTCGTGCCTTGTTGGAGGCACTGGCCTTGGAGATGCGTCTGAACCTGGAAATCCTCGAACAGGCCGGTTGCTCAATTACAGAATTACGTGTTGTCGGCGGGGGAGCCAAATCTTCTTACTGGAATCAACTCAAGGCGGATGTCCTAAGTAAACCTATTATTGTCACCGATGTCACCGAAGCCGCCTGTCGCGGCGCAGCGTTGCTGGCGTGTGCGGCAGATAGACAACTCCCGGTCCGGCAACTAGCCGAATCCTGGGCCCGGCCTCATGCAAAATTAATTCCTAACTCCACTCATGCCGCCCATTATGAGCGACAGTTTACCCGATATAAACATCTATATCCCAGCATAAAGAAGTTATCGAGTTTGCCGCATTATACAAAGTAAAAATCACGTTCGAATCCATGTATCATCTCAAGGAATATCTATGAGTAATTTTACCAAACTTGATGGCGGGATTGTCGGATTATATATCCTACTGGTTATCGTTATTGGTGTTTTGGTCCGCCGCTATGTCCGTCGAGTCGATCAATTTCTTGTCGCCGGACGGGAATTAAACATCTTCCTGGGAATTGCCTCCCTGACCGCCTGTGAGTTCGGTATCGTCACCTGTATGTACACGGCCCAAAACGGTTACGACAAAGGCTTCGCCGGCGTCACTCCGGGCATCCTGCTGGCCTTGGCGATGTTCATCGTCGGCGCTACCGGTTTTTGCATCAAGCCGCTGCGTCAGGCCGGTGTCATGACCATCCCCGAGCTATTTGAAAAAAACTTCGGTTCCAAGGTTCGTTGGTTAAGTGGTGTGGTTATCGTCCTGGGCGGTCTGCTGAATATGGGTGTTTTCTTGAGAATGGGTGGTGATTTCCTCGTGGCGGTGTGCGGTTTTAATGAGAAATATCTGGAAATCACCATGACCGCCTTGCTGGCGGGAATATGCCTATATACCATCCTCGGAGGATTGGTCTCCGTTCTGATCACCGATTACCTTCAATTCATTATGATGAGTGTGGGCTTGCTGATCGTAACACTGCTGATTTTCACCAAAGTGGGTTGGACCAATCTGGTCAATGCCGTTGATGCCCATTATGGTGCAGGGGGCTTTAATCCCTTTCTACATCAGGATATGGGCGTTGATTATGTCATCTACAACGCCTTTATCGCATTTTCTGTTGTCCTAACCTGGCAAACGATGATTCAACGCGTGCTTTCCGCCAAGGATTTCAGCACCGGTCAAAAGATTTATAAGGGAACAAGCCCTTTCTTTATCTGCCGATTCCTTTTGCCGGGATTATGGGGCATTGCCGCCCTGGCGATGTTGACGCCTGAGCAGGTGGGCGAGAAAACCATTCTGGCGATGCCCACCTTTCTCAGCACCTTCATCCCTCCGCTTTTAATGGGGTTGGTGGTGGCGGCCATGTTGGCGGCGGACATGTCCACGGACGCCGCTTATATGCTAACCTGGGGCAGCGTGATCTACAACGATATCATGGCTCCGTTCCACAAAGGCAAGTGGTCACAGCGTAAAGGCCTCATCTGGAACCGCACGATAGTGGCGCTTATCGGCGTCTTTTTGCTCATTTACGGATTATGGTATCCCCTCAAGGGGGACCTATGGACGTATTTGACCGTAACGGGCAGCATCTATCTCTCCAGCATGACGGTGCTGCTGATTACCTGCTGTTATTGGAAGCAGGCTAATAGCTGGGGGGCGATGGGAGCCATCATCATTGGTGCGATTATGCCGGTATCATATCTCATCGGCGAGCAATGGTCCTTGACAAAAACGTTGTTTACCGAAGACATCGGCGCCTACGTCTGGGGTGTATTGACGTATGCAGGTGTGGCTGTGGCCATGGTGGTCGGTTCACTCCTTAAACCACCGGTAAAAACAACAGAAGGATATTGATATGATTACAACGTTTTGGTTGTTTCTTTCTATTGGTTGTATCGGCTGGTATCTGGTGGTGCTGGGCTATGTCGCCGTCAAAGGCGCCGGCGACATCAAACGCATGTTGGCGCAGCTATCGAGCAGAAATTTGCCGGAAAACTGATGGCTGAGCAAAAAAGAAAATTATATTGTTGATGGTTGAAAATTACAGCTAATATGGTAAAAAATCCATGTTTTTACACCATTAACCGGTAAGCATTGTGGTAAAAGGAGTTTTGTATGAAGTCAGAACATGTATCACGGCGGGATTTTTTGCGTGTTAGTACGGCTGCCGGCGTTGGCGTAGTGGTGGGAGGTGTGGCCCTCTCCGGTTGTCAGGGCTCCACTCTGACTGCGGCCCCGGTGGCTTTTTCTCATAAACCGCTGGAAAGGGTCAAGGTTGGTTTTGTCGGTGTCGGCGGTCAGGGTTCGAGTCACGTCAAAAATCTCCTAAACATTGAAGGTGTCGAAGTTTGCGCCATTTGTGACATTGTTGAAGATCGCGTCAGCCGTATGCAGGACCGGGTGGAAAAGGCCGGTCAGCCGCGTCCGACGGGTTACAGCCGCGGCGAATGGGATTTTAAACGCATGTGTGCTGAAGAGGATCTTGACATTGTTTTCAATGCCACGCCTTGGCGTTGGCATGTGCCGATATGCCTGGCTGCGATGCAAAACGGCAAACATGCCGCCTCAGAGGTTCCTATCGCTTATACGGTCGAGGATTGCTGGCAGTTGGTGGAAACCTCAGAAAAAACCCGGCGTTACTGCACCATGCTGGAAAACTGTTGCTATGATCGCGTGGCCATGATGATCTTGACTATGGCTCAACAAGGTGCTCTCGGCACGCTTCTTCATGCCGAATGCGGCTATCTTCATGATTTACGGCTGCATAAATTTAATTTACATGGTAATGAAGGAACATGGCGAACGGAGCATTCACGCAAACGCAACGGCAATCTCTATCCCACGCACGGCATCGGTCCGGTTGCCTGGTGGCTGGATATTTACCGCGGCGACACATTCGACTATCTGGTTTCGATGAGCAGCAAATCCGTGAGTCTGAACGAATTCGCCGCGGAAAAATTTGGCCCGGACGATCCTCGGGTCAAAGAAAAATTCGCCCTTGGCGATATTAATTCTTCGTTAATCCGCACGGCCCAAGGCCGCACGATTATCGTCAAGCACGATACCAATACGCCCCGCCCCTATAGTCGCATCAATCTTTTACAGGGCGCCAAGGGGATTGTCCGGGAATGGCCCAAACCGCTGATTCATATCGAAGGCCGCAGTAAGCCCCACACCTGGCAGGATATCGATGAGTACAAAGAGGAATACACGCATCCCTTTTGGCGCGATCTTTCGCAAGAGGCCCGCAAGGGCGGCCACGGTGGGATGGACTACATAGTGAGTGATCGTTTGATTCAGGCTTTGCGTCAAGGCGTCGCACCGGATATCAGCGTTTATGACGCCGTTGCCTGGAGCGTTATCGGCCCCTTGAGCGAACAATCCGTTGCTCGTAAGAGCCGCCCGGTTGATTTTCCTGACTTTACCCGTGGTGCGTGGAAAACACATAATCCGATCTCTATTGTCTAGCTGATTTATTACCGAAGAGATAAAATGACGATTATGTGTTTTCAACATTATACGAAGTTTTTATTGTTGATGCTGTTGCTTGGACTTACTTGCACACCACCCCCGTCTGATAAATTACCTTCGGAGCAGACGCCTGAACCATCGTTTTTATCACTATCTGATGATGAGGCGAATACCGTCGAACTCGTTTTCACGTTGGAACTTGAACGGAGCGTTTATCGTGACAGCGATTTCGGTGATCCGCCCCAAATGGCCCTTTGGTTGGAAGATCCGAGTGCCGGTGCTATCCATACCATCTGGGTTACCCGCTCAACCGGTAAGGGGCTTTGGCTGGGTAAGATCGAATGCCCGGTTTCACTGCCTTATTGGGTCAGTCGCTATAATCGCGAAACCGGCACACAAGGTCCGCCCACTTTCAAACAGCCCGTTGTTGACGCCGTCACTGGAGCAACACCAACGACTACCTTAACCCGTCGCATCCGTGTCCCGGCCGGCAGCAGATGGGATTATTATCTGGAGATAAATGTTTCCGGCGATTTTAACGAATATTTCCAACGTATCCGTGCAGATGGCCTGCCGGATCCTCAGGAAAATGGCCAGCCATCCCTGATCTATCGCGGTTGTATCCTCGCCAGTTCCAGTGCTGATAGTGAACCACAACTCATCGGTCGCACTGACCAATGGAATCCAACTGACCAAATAATTATAGATTTGAGTGGTATCACCTCCGCTAAGGACCTTCTTAAATCACTTAAAGTAACTTGCACCTATCCCAGGAATCCCATTGAGGTGAACACCAAACATATACCTAAATGATATAATCGTATTTTAGGTATCAATAAGTCATTATTTTTTAGTAAGCAGTAAATACGGATAAAAGCTACGTTGCCGCAATTTCTTAATCTCTTGACAATAAATAGGTTATAAAAAAGGTTTTTTTGGGGGTTTTGTAATACGCAAGTGGGGGATTATCAGACGTCTCGTTGTGACATTATTATGATTTGGTATTTGGAATATTGGTCGAAAAATTGTAAGGCGAAAACAAAAAACTATCTCAAATAAACCCCACACAATGATGTCTCAGTTCCAGAAAGTTAAGAAAAAGAAGAAATTTGTTTATGTTTGTACATGTGTGGTTTAGCCATTTATTATGCGGCGAAAAGGGCATAGGAAACCGTTTCAATTATTTTCTTCACTCGTGTGGAAAGCCTCGAG
>JAFGBA010000112.1 GCA_016933395.1 Sedimentisphaerales bacterium
GATGTGCCGACGGTGGCGGCGATTGATCGATTGGGGCCATTCGGACAGGGTAATCCGCACGTGCGGCTGGTGGCGCGAAATTTGCGGTCGGCGAATCCGCCGCGGCGCGTCGGCAAACGCAGTGAACACCTGCAATTTATGGTGACGGCGGCGGAAAACGCGCAATTTGCCTTGGGCAGCATTTTGCAGGTTGTCGGTTTTAACAAAGCGAAGTGGGAGAAGGCGCTGGAAAGCGGCCGACATTTTGACCTGGTGTTCGAACCGACGCTAAATCGTTACAATGGCTCCACGACGGTGCAATTGGTGGCGGAGGAACTTGCGGTGGTGGAATAAACTGATTTTTAACCGCGGATTACGCAGATGGACGCGGATTAAAAACTCTTGAAACACGAAAAATACAAAAGACACAAAGTTTTAATTTTTGATTTGCTATAGGCAATAATGGCGGATGTAGTCGTCGAGATGTTGGGTGAGGGTTTGCAGACGGAGCTTAGAGGGGCCAATAGTTAAGGCCTGACTGTAGCCGAGATTACCGTCAATGATGATGACGGCTTCGTGGGCGTCGGGTAATGCAAAGGCGCAGCGACCGGCGCGGAGGGCGGCGATGCGCATGGTCCATCCGACGGCGACAGTCGCTAACAGCAACAAATCCATTCCTTCGGTAAGGCTGTAATTGTAGGCGTTGGGGCCGCAATAGTTGACGCCGGCGATGCGGCAGGTGAGCCAGCGGGTAATAAAGGCGGAAACATCGTCAGGCCAAGGTTCGAAATCGTCTTCCAGTTTATTCAGCGTCACATCGGGCCAGTCCGATTGAATTTTGGGCAAGGAACCATCCGCCGCCGCCATTTCTTTCATGCGTCGTATGAGACGGAGGCGTTCCTTCAGCGTATTCAACGGACCTTTTTTACCAGAGGTGACAATCATCGTGGGCTGGCAGACGAGAAAAAAGAACTGCCGCAATAATTTCCATTGCGGCAACGGCGAAGAAAGCGATAAAGGCTTTTCGCGATGCAATTCAGCGAGAAGCGACCCTTTGAACATGGCGACCAGATCGTCGAAATCCTCTTCAGGGACGTTGGACCATTTTATCCGCAGCAGGTGTTGGGTAAAACGATGCAGCCAATGCAGACGCATTGCCAAAGGAACGGCGTCGCTGGTGATTATTTGCAAGAGCGTTTCATTAACGGCGTCGAAACGTTTGAGACTAACGGAGCATTTAGGGGTGAGTTTGGGCGGAGGGGCCTGCTTGACGCCTGCGGGCGCGATTTGACGGGAGAAGCGGTTGAGTTCGCGCAGGTATTGCGTGAGCGGTTGGCCGGCGCTTTCGCAGACGCCGGGGCAATCGAAGCGCAGGCCGACGCGGAGGGTGTCGCCCAGCGGGGTAAAGACAAACGGGAACAACCGGCAGGCAAGAGGTTTGGCCTCGAAGCCGTGGAGCTTGTGGATGATGCACAGATTGTCGTCATCGAGGAAGACGCAGCGGCCGTCGGTCCATTTGGCCAGGCCGTAACCCGCCGGTCCGGCCGAACGATGTTTGACGAACAATTCTCCGACGCCCAGCCGTTTACGCCAGTCCGTCAGGGCTTCAATCGCCCGGCGTTCTTCGGGGCGGACAGGCACCAGAAACGTCCGGCAGCCCCGGCCGCAACACTGACACGTATAGCGCTGCCGGCGCAGAGTTTCAGGGTGAAGATCCGGTTTCATGATTTTGTTCATTCGAGGAACAGATAATCCACGCCGAACATGTATTTTTTGACGGCCTTGGGATTGGCGCCCTTGATGACCACTTCCAGCGTGTTCGGGCCTTGTTTAAGCTTGAGCTTGCCGAATTTAACCTGATGGCCCACGACTTCGGTATAATAGAAATCCTCGTCCCGGGCCACAATTTCACCGTTGATGGCGATGTCGACGACGGCGTAGTCCTCGGCCCGCGTGAAACACCCCATCACATCGTACTCGCCGGCTTTTTCGACGTTGAAGGCCAAAGTCAATTTATCGCCGGGTTTGGCGTCCCGCCACCAAAGCTGGCCGTCCCAACTCCAGCCGTAGCCGGAATTATTTTGCACTTCGGTTTTGCCGCCGGTTTTCGCCACTACCTCGAATTTTTCTCCTTCCAGCGCGTTGACACAGACAAATTGGGGCTGGTTGATTTCTTCGGCAGTAAGACGGACGGGCAGTTTTGCGTCTTCGGGGGCCGGGCTAACGTTGGAGGTTGCGCCGGGCGCGGCGTACCAGTAGGTCGTCGGAGCATAATTGACAACGGTTTCGGCCCAGTGCCATAACTCCATGTCAAACTTCAGTGATTTTTTGAAAGGAACGGCGTCGAGCGAGCGAAAACGATTATTGACCGAATAACCAGGCTTGAGGTTGCCTTCGCCGGTCGGCTGAGCATGGAACGGGGCATAAAACGGATTCGGATGACACCAGGCATAGCCGTAGTAATCTTCCGTGCCCGTGCCGATGTGCGAAGGAAAAGTTTCGCCGTCCACGTAAATTTTTTCATCGCCTTCGCCCCACCAATGGTCAGCGCCGTTGTAGATGCTGAGAGCATCGCCCATGTATTTGCCCGCGCCGGTGATGGTGACGTAATTGGTGTCGATGCCGTTGGCGCGGCGGGTTTTGGCTTTATGATACAATCGCCACGCCGCGTGGAAGTACATGGTTTTATCATTCCAGGCGTATTTTTTTGTCGCGGCCTGAAATTGGACTTTGACCGGCTGGTCGCCGAGATTGGTGATAGTTATATCAACTTTCTTGCCGAAGGGCATAACCCAGTAGCAATACATCGTGCCGTCTTCGGTGACGGCGTTGTACCAAGTGCGATACGGCGCTAATTCGGCGCCGGCGCCGAAAAAGTCGCCCATTGGCGCCCAAACCGTTTGTTGGCCGTCGAAATCGATTTCCAGCACCGTGGAGCGCAAGGCGGCGGTCATGTTTTCAGCGTCGAGTTTGCAACTCATGGCATAGACGGCCTGGGGACCGGTAAGAGTGATTTTATTGGTTTCGGCGGGATTGAGAATGCCGGCGAAGGCGGCGGGATCCTGCATGGCTGGGTGCTCGTAGGAACCGAGTTGGTTTTGAACTTTTTTAAGCGTCGCCTGGGCGTCTTCGAGCACTTTGGCGCTAAGCGTCTGCACCTTCGTGCCGGATTCATAGGTGCGGTAGTTAATCTGATAATACAAGGCTTCACCGCGACGGGCGCCGAAATCATCGCCGATGCTGTCACCGCCTTCGTAGGTGACTTTGCAGCGTTTGCCATAAGGAATGGGCAAGTAAAGATTATGTCCTCGATGAGCGTAAGGTGTTTTTTCGGAAACGGAATTCGACAACGGCGGGCCGACAAGCATGTGGCCGCTGATCATATCGGCGATGGGGCCTTCAAAGGCGGGAGTATCATAATCATCCAGATAGAAACGAATCGTGCCGTTCGTAAACTCCCTGCCGCGGGGGCCGTGCCATGTGCCCCAGATGCGCACGATGGCGCCGGGACCTTCGGCGTCCATCATGACGTATTCCTTGCGGCCGTCTTTTTCCTCCACGCGCACGAACATGCTGCGATCCTTATTGGCGTACCAGCCATCCTTGTCAGGCGAGACCGTTGCCCGGTCATAACTGCTCGCCTGGGCACACGTGCACCAAGGATCCGGCTGCCGGGGCGCAGCGTCGCGGTCCACCATCTCCATCAGCAACGATTCGAACGTCACCTCGCCGCCCCAACTCCATCCCGCACAAACGAATATTATCGCTATTGCCACAAACTTGTTTTGAAACATCTGGTAATCTCCTTGTTGTATAGTATTTTCAGGCCGCTTTTTATATAAAACATCGCAGATTTACACAATATGGTTCAACTCAGAAAAAGTTGGTCGTTTTTGAGGTTGATTGTAGCTAAAACAGTAAAAAATAAGGATTTATCGCCTTGTGGGCGCCA
>JAFGBA010000113.1 GCA_016933395.1 Sedimentisphaerales bacterium
ACCTCTTCGGTTTGTACGTCCGGCGCGGGGACGATAAACGGTTCAACTCAAGAGCAACAAATAAGTATTTCTTATGATGGGGGGGCATTACGGGCTGATCCCGCTTCAATGTATGCCACGGCGATAGCCCCGCCTGCTGATTTACGGGCGACTCCGGAGTTCGTGCTGGAACAATTTATTAATCAATTGACACGACTGGATGAACAAATCGACCAACTCAAAAAGAAAATTGACGACACAGAAGTAAAACCTGATTCCGGCGACATTGATTCGATCGGGGAAGAATCCGAGTGATTTGTCAAGACTTACCGTCTGCGATTACGTAGAATATCGTACGTAATCCATAGGCCGGTGATGCCCGCAACAAGAAAACCGAAACCGCCGATAATAGGAAAGCCAAATAGCTTTGGCCCGATGCCGACGTGGGCCATAAGGGCCGAAGCGATAATCAGGGCGCCGATGATGATGCCCAGGGTAACCTTGTCGGACATCTGGTTTAGCCGGGTCATGGATTCTTCCAGGCGAGTATGTTTCATTTCCACTTGTAATTTCCCGGCGCTGGTGCGGCGCAAGATATCAAGCACCAATTCGGGTGATTCGCGTGTAAGGCGACCGAGGTCTTCGAGAAAATCACGCGTTGACGCCAACATGGTTTCGGGTCGGAAGCGTTTGAGCATCAGTGTACGAACAAAAGGCGCGATGTGGCTTATCATATCGAAGTCAGGATCGAGCTTACGGCCGGTGGCTTCGATAGTGCCCAGGGCCTTGATCATGAAGATAATATCCGGCCGCACCCCCAAACGATAACGATTCATTAAAGTAATAATATCTCGCAGCAGGTAAGGAACGTGAATTTGTTTCAAAGGCAGGCCGTGGTATTGTTCCAGCATATCCAAAACGGCCAGCCGGAACGAAGGCTCAACCTGTGTGTGGTCAAGGATCCCCATGTCGCGGGCGGCGCGCAGCAGGCGATCAACATCTTTGTTTACGATGGCGTGTAGCGCACCCGCCAGTATATCGAGCGAATGGGACTCCAATCGTCCAAACATGCCGAAATCCAGAAAACAGATAACGCCGCCGTCCAGTACAAAGGCATTACCGGGATGCGGATCGGCCTGAAAGAAGCCGTGTTCAAAAATCTGTTTTAGTACGGCCTTGGCCCCCGTTTCCGCCAGTTTTTTACGATAGGCCAAATCGGCGCCGGGGGTGAAAAATTCGGCTATTCGCCGGCCATTGATAAACTCCATGACCAATATGTCGCGGTTGGTGTAGTCCCAATACACTCGCGGTACGGCGATAGTGTCATCTCCTGCAAAATTACTGCGAAAGATATCCGCATTACGACCTTCATGTTGCAAATCCAACTCGTGCGTAATACTGGTGCGAAATTGCTCGATCAGACCGGGAATGTTCCAGTCGCGAGCTTCTTCAACGTGTGTTTGGATCAAGCGGCCTATGTGTTCAAGAATCAGTAAATCGTCGCGTATAATACGGCGGGCGCTCGGTCGCACGATTTTCACCGCTATACGCTCATTACTTTTCAATCGAGCCTCATACACTTGGGCGATTGATGCGCTGGCGATAGGTTTGGTATTGAAGTCTGCTAGTGAGTCCAAAATCGCCAGGCTGGAAGCGTCCAGGCCCGCTCGAAACCGCGGCCAGTCGATGGGGGTGACACTGTCCTGCAAATTGGCTAGTTCGCTGACAATATCAGCGGGTAGTACATCAGGGCGAGTGCTGAGCACCTGACCGAGTTTGATAAACGTCGGCCCCAACTGTTCGAGCATCAGTCGAACACGCACGGCGCGGTTTTGGTGCGGAGTTTGTTCCGTGGTTGCTTTCCGCAGCCGTAACCGTCGGCGCAATCCCCAACGGCCGAATAACTCGCCAAATCCAAAGCGTCCGACAGTGGTTATAATCTGACGGTAGCGATGTAGATTGCGAATATTGGTAAACATAAATATTACTTACCGGCCACGAATATTTCGCCGGCAATGCTTGAAATTCGAACAACCGGATTGGTGGTTGTTAAGTAATTACCATCTGATACGATGAATTTTGTTATAATCGGGAATTAAGCGCCGCCGGCCTGATTATTAAGGCGTTGTTCGAGTTCGTCCACCCGATTTTTCAACTCGTTATATTCCCGCCGCGACACCCAGCCGTACTTTTCGCTCAGGCGGTTAATTTCATCGCTGATGGTTTTTTGGAGTTCCTCGCGGTGTTTTTTGGCCTTATCGTAGAGTTCCTTGGCCACGCGTTTGCCCTCCTCAGCGGAGACCTCGCCGCGTTTTTCCCACTCCGCGACTATCTCGCGGGCCTTCTGTTCGGTAAGCACCGCCGCTCCGATCCCGGTGTAAAGCATTTTGTGAATCAGGTCCAGCATCGTCGTTACCTCCCGGCGCACCATAAAGGTGTTCGCCTAAAGTTTTGGCGTTGTATATGGTAAAGTGACAAATACTTATGTTATTATACCTAATTGACCCGCCCGACGCAACCCCTGGTTAGAGGTATGATATTTGTGGGGAATTCATTGGCCAATACTCTTTTACTTGCCTACACTCTATTGTAACTTATTTACCTGAGGGTCGTTACTATGGAAAAGAAATCTCAGCCATCGGTGCAACAGGCAAAACGTCCGCGGCGGCGACGCCGACGAATCGTGCTGACCGTTGTTACTCTATTATTTATCATTATTTGGAGTCTTCCCTACCTGGCCTCCAGTTCTCCCGGCGAGCGGTTGGCGCTGCGAATGGCCAATCAAGCGGGGTCGCAAATAGTGAATTTTTCCGACATGTCGTTGACCTGGCTGGGCCCAATCCGTCTGCGGGAATTGCATGTGGAGGATCCCTGTAGTCAGGCGGTGGTGGATGTTGACGCGATTACCTGGTCGAAAGGCCTCCTCACGGCTTTAGGTGGTATCGATAATTTCGGTAAGGTAGAGGTGGATCAGCCGCGAGTAATTATTCCAGCGACTGCTTTGACTCAGAAAAAGGAAAAAGAAGAGAAAGAAAAAGAGAAGGAACCATGGTCGGATAAACAACCTCGCGGGCGATTGACGGTCACCAACGGGTACGTTCGCATTACTCGTGCTGATGGGGAAAAGCTGGAAATAACTGACATTAACACCAATGTAAACCTGGATTCCATTGACAAAATGAAAGGCGACTTTCGTCTGGCCCTTGCCGGCGGCGGCAGGCTTCAAGGTGATTTCGATCTCGCTCAGGCAACCGCCGGTTTGGAAAAAATGCAGGCGACGGTCAATATCAAGACGGATGAGCCTTTTAATCTCGAACCTTTCGCGGTGCTGGCCGGAGCGGATATCACCACTGGCGGTATGGCCGGTATTGAGGCCGTAACCAAAATAGAAAACGGACAAGTCCAAAGCGACTTTGAAATGAAGTTTGCTCAGCTTAAAGCGGGCCGCAAGAACGAAAGGTTGCAACCCGTGGATGTCAATCTGACAGGTAACGTCAAGACGGCGGCAAATAAAATCATTGGAACCGCCACGCTCAGCGGCGACATTGGCGAGATTACAGACCATTTCGAGATGCCCACAAAGGTTGAAAAAGTAAACCTGGATCAGGAAACGCTTATAGCGGCATTGCAGGGAGAAAAAAACCTGATGCTGCCGGATTTTTCCCTGACCTCCAATGGCAATATTGACCTGGCGATGCTGGCCCGGGCGGTACCGGCATTGCTGAATATGCGGCCGGGCCTGACGGTGCAGCAGGGCCGGCTTACCTTACGGGATATCCATATTACCGGAGGCACACAACCGGCGGCCAAAGGTGGTTTGGAAATCGGCTCAATAGTCGGATCCTTGCAAAAACCGGGTGAAGCTACCAGCCGGCCGGTTACCGTTGAGCCTATGACAGCCGATTTCGATGTGCAGCTTGTAACAGGCAAGGGCTTGCAGTTTCGCCAGACTCGCTTGCAAGGTGCATTTTTGGATGCCAATGCCACCGGCGACATGCAACAACTCAATGCTCAATTTCAAGCTGATTTGCAGACGATGGAAAACCAATTGGCTATGTTGTTCGACTATGAGCCTCGGGGACTGTCAGGACGGCTAAATGGAACATCGCAACTGAGCCGCCGCGAGGATGGCTGGCAGGTGCAGTCGGATGTTTCGGGTGTAAGTCTGGCCTATCCGGGCGAGAAGGGCAAGCTGGAAGTTGGCAAGATGCAACTTTCCCAAAATGGGCAAATCACGCTTCAGGAAGGCAAGGTTCAACAATATCGCTTGGATGCGATGAATCTGGATGTGGATGATGCCGTGCGGGTGCAGGCGACGGGCACTTTTTCGCTGATCGGCGAGGGCCTTCAGGTCAAAACCACCGTGGGGCAACTGGACCTGCAACGCACCTCACAATGGCTTCAGGCATGGCGGGGTGAAGAGATGACACCTGTGAAGGGCAACCTCACCTTTCAGGCCGACATCACTCAGGCATCCCAGTCGAAGGTTTTAACGGTGCGCGGCTCGGGACGGGCAGCAAACCTGCTCGTTGGCGAGGCGACGCCGGCCGACGCCGTCAATGTTGACTTCGGCTGGGACCAAATCCGCTGGGATCCGGCTGAAGCCGACCTGGGCGTAACAGCGATGGAACTGCAAGGCCGCCTGGCGCAACTGGCCGGGCAGAACACCGCCGCATCAGAGCCGCCCCTGGTAAGCGCGCACGTCGATGGTACAGTTAAAAACATCCGCCAGATGCCCACCCTCGACCTCAAAGGCAACTACCAAAGCTCATGGGAGCAGGTGACCCGGTGGCTGCATCAGTCCTTTCCCGACATGCGCCAGAACGTTTCCCTTGAAGGCAGTTCAGGCGGGCCTTTCACCCTGACCGGACCGCTGCGCAGCGCTGCCGATAAACCGGCCGGCAGCGGCCTGACCGGCAACTTTTCCGCCGGGTGGACGGCGGCGGCGTTGTATGGCCTGCAGTTCGGCCAGGCGGTTTTCGCCGCCCGCCTGCAGGATGGCGTCATCACCCTGCCGGATACCACCGTCACCGCCGGTCAGGGCGGCATGAACCTCGGCGGCGTGGTTGACCTTACCTCCAAGCCGACGGTGGTGCGCCTGGCGGGCAAACGCAACCTTCTGGTCAAACTGCCCATCACCCCGGCGACGGGCGACCAGTTGCTCAGCCGCTTCAACCCCATCTTTGCCAACCTGACGCGATTGCAGGGCAGCATTAACCTTGATACCGTGGACCTCGTAATCCCTCTCAGTAAGGAATACGCCGCCGTCGCCGGCGGTTCGGGTTCGCTGGACCTGCGGGAAATCATGATGCAGCCGGGCGGGCTGCTTGCCGAGTTGTTGCCGATGGATAAGTTCGCCGACAAACGCATCGTTCCGGTGCGTACGGAGGTGCTGAACTTCGAACTCAAGGATGGCGGCGTTTATTACGAAAAATTCCGCATCAATATCGCCGAGGTTCTGCCGTTGAACTTCCGCGGCCAGGTGGGTTTCGACGACACCGTCAAAATGTGGGTGTCAGTCCCGCTGACGATGCCGCTGCTGGAGCGAATCCTCACCCGCGCCGGCCGCTCGATGCCGCCGTTGGTTTCCCAGAACCTCGAAAAAATCACGCTGGAAATCCCCATCATAGGCACACGCCTCAAACCCATGCTGGACTTTTCCGCCGTCGATGTTCCCAAACTCCTCCAGCAAATCCTCGAAGGCACGATCCAAAAACCGCTGGAAACAATCTTCGACATCCTAAATCGGCCGAAGGCCGGAGGGCCATAGGCCTCGAAGAGGCTTTCTGGCTTCGCCGTTTCTGCCGCTAACCCGCATCTTACAGATGCCGCCACAGAATGAGGCCTGCTCCGCCGCCGCAACAAGACCGGCGGCCCCATCGTCGAAGGCCAAAGCGAAACCATGGAATTTAACCCCGCCACGGTGGCGGTGTGATTTTTCTCTCACGGAGGCACCGAGCTGCGGAGAGAATGGCGATGATTGTTG
>JAFGBA010000114.1 GCA_016933395.1 Sedimentisphaerales bacterium
ATTGAGGGACGTGCCCGGATTGTTATACAAGTATCCCACCGCGCCGGCGTCGAGGGCATGCGTGTAATACTGAATATCATCGATCATCCCCTGATAAGGATATGAGACGATCGGCGTCGTGCCATCCATATCCTGCACGCGGCATCCGATACTTAGAGGCACCAGTTGTGTCGGTCCGGGCAGAAACAAAATATTATCTTCGGGTAAACCGCCAACTTGGACGATTCTTTGGCCGTCGAGGTAGTTGGCGCGGTTCACGCGATAATACGTGTAACCGTCGTAATCTTCAGTTACGCCCGTGGTTTCCACGGTTACAACCAGATGATGCCAGCCCGTGTTGCGAGTTAACGTTGTGGTATTACCGATAAAATAGCCTTTGGCCATATCAAATTGAGGCGCCCAGTCGCGTATACCTCCAAGCCGTAAATTTAAAGTACTGTCGTTGCGATGAAACATCTGCCAACCGGATTCAACATGCATTGATCCATTGGGATATTCCGGATACGTGCTTCCGAAGGTCAGCGGCATCATGTGGGCGGTAGATGCGCCGTCTTCATTGATCCAGAACGACAGGGTAAAGCTGGCGTTTACCACATCCGTTGTATAAGGCAGTTGGAGCCAGTCATCGACGCCGTCGAATCGCACGGCATTGCCGGCAATACCGGTTTGTCCGAACGTCGGGGTTCCGCCGCCATTGACCGCGGTATAACTGCCTGTGGGACCGGAATCCGCGGCCTGGGTCGCCCCGGCGCTTTCATTAAATGCCCAGTGAATCAATAGTTCGCCTTGTGCTACGGACGCGATAACGCCCACGGCGATAAGCACCAGCATGATTTGTAGAACTCCTCGTTTCATTGTCTTTTCTCCTTAATTAAAACAAGGTTTCCTGTCTATTTCCACGCACCCGCCAACAAGGCATTCACGTTGAACGCCCGTTGACGATTGCCTGGAATACTAATAAATTCGTTTTATATTCACATTACACATGACGACGGCGTAAAAACGCTACGCCGCCCACGGCCAGCAGAACCAGCGTCGCCGGTTCGGGTACGACCGCGCCGGGATTGGCGTACAGGTACTCCACCTCGGCGGCGCTGAGCGCATTGGTGTAATACTGAACATCATCCATCAGTCCATTAAAAGGATAGGTGATCTCGACAGGCGTCCCGCCATCCATATCCTGTACACGGGCGCCAATGCTCAAAGGCACTTCTTGTCCCGGTTGGGGCAGATACAGAATATTATCTTCAGGAGTGTCAAAAGTATTCACATCGACGATTCTCTGGCCATCAAGGTAGTTGGCGCGATTCACGCGATAATATGTGTAACCATCAATTTCTTCGGTTACACCGGTGGCTTGTACAGTGATAACTAGGTGGTGCCAGCCGCTACCGCGCGCTAATGTCGTGGTGTTACCGATAAAATAGCCTTTGGCCATATCCGGCGGATCCGTCCAGTCGCGCACGCCGCCGAGTCGTAAATCTAACTGACTCGGTGCACCCTTGCGACGAAACATCTGCCATCCGGATTCAACATTTGTTGAGCCATTGGGATATTCCGGATACGTGCTTCCGAAGGTCAGCGGCATTTGGTGGACGGACACATTGGTTTCATTCAGCCAGAATGACAGGGTAAAACTCGCGTTTACCAGATCCGTCGTGTAGGGCAGTTGCAGCCAGTCCGTGCTGCCGTTGAACTGCACGGCATTGCCGGCGACGCCAGTGGCGCCAAACGTCGGAGCGCCGCCGCCTTCGATGGCGGTATAGCTGCCCGAAGGGCCGGAATCCGCGGCTTGGGTTGCGCCGGCGGCCTCGTCAAACGCCCAGTGTAACAACAGATTTGCCTGAGCTGAATCGCTCAGCATGACTAACATTCCCATAACCAACAGTGTTCTCATCACATTCTTCATCACATTTTCCTCCAAAAAGGTATATCATTTTCCAAACATAACACACCCGGGCAAAATACTTGTTTCCATTGCCGCCCGGCCGGACAACTCTCAGTTTTTTCTCTACGTCCTCCTTTCTTTAGGTTATTATCGCAAAAGCAATTTCCTATAGTTTTTTCATGGCCTATCGGCCAATGGCTATCAGGGTTTAAGCATATCAACAATCATGTACCAATATCCAAGACTTGGAGGATCGCTGAGAAAATTCGGACCACCCCATAATGCCTCATCGAAGATTTCCTCATCCTGATTGAATTTTACGTGTCCATCGCCAAACAGGGCGTTCAGCCCGGTGGGTTTGCCTTGATGGCCGTGGGCCAGACCGGCCCAAGTGTGAATCGGATCGAACACCACCGGTTTCTGCGCCAGCCTATCGATCTTTTTAATGTAATGGGTAAAATAACCATATCCATAACGAACACCGTTAAAATACCAGGATTCGTGCCAGGGTTTTCCTGGTTGGTCATAACTAGCCGGATTAAAACTGCCGGTATGCGCCCCGCCGACCGGGGTGCTATGGCAATACAGGACTTCCAATGGATTATCCAGGAGGCCATATGCATACAATTTGCCTAATTGCAAAGGTTTATCAGGATAATTGTAGTGATATGCCCTATATTGCAAGCTCGTATCGCTGCCGCCGCCGCTCATAAGAGGAAAGGGGCTATAATCTTCTTTTGGAATCGTGACGCCACCTGATACTTCATACCCGGTCCATTGCGGCGGAATGCAGTTTTCATTGGCCTCGGCGTACAAATACAACATCTGGCCGATGGCGTGCAAATTTGTGGAGCAGGCGACGCGTTTGGCGTTTTCCCGAGCCTGGTTCAGCGCCGGAAGCAAGATCGATATTAACAGAGCGATAATCGAAACCACCACTAATAGTTCAATCAGCGTAAATGCTTTACGTTTTTTCATGTCAAACCTCACTTCATTAACATATTCCGGCCGCCGCTACGGCGTTCTTCTAAATGCTGTTCACCCAAACCTTATTGATTGGGCTGATATTCCAATTCAAAACGATCCAGCCGCGTTCCGTCTTCACGCACATAAAAAATGATCTGATGCTCGCCTTTTTCCAAGCGGAGTTCCACCGGATCGATATTGTCGCGGTCATTGACATAATCCCAGTCGTACTGGACATTAGGCAGTATGTCCCAGATGTAACCTTCTTCCGGTTGGCCGTCGACGGTTACCTGAAACGAGTTGCTGTTTTGGAATAAGTTCGGCGTATAACACCAGCCGCGAATGCGGTAATAACCTGCTTT
Organism: Sedimentisphaerales bacterium; assembly: GCA_016933395.1. Taxonomy (GTDB): domain Bacteria; phylum Planctomycetota; class Phycisphaerae; order Sedimentisphaerales; family SM23-30; genus JAFGBA01. The sequence goes on from JAFGBA010000114.1 coordinate 3,217, forward strand.
TTCTATTTGCACCGCATATGTGGCTTTATGAGGTCGGTTTTCAGCAGGACGATATAGTACATTTTTATCCTTGGTATAAATGTATTTACCACCGCTGGCGGCGGGGTCTTCACCAATTTCAAGAATATCGGTTAATTCACCCGATTCCGCTTCCAGGGTTATGGCGAGAGTCGTTCGCGCCACCGCCGCGAAAGACAAGGCCGAATCAACAAAGCCAATTTGGGCTTTACGGACTTTCAAACGATAAGAATATTCCGTATCAGGTTGGAGTTTCTGATCCTCATAAAAAGGCGTTTGCAGCCAGCCGCTGTCGTGCCCATTGCCGGTGATGCATTCGAAATAATATTCCACGCTAGCATAACCCGGAGCCGCAATTGCCTCCATGGCGATGGAACGGCTGCCTGTTGCATAAGGCTGCCGGTGCCAGAAGTTCCGACTCAAATCCATGCCGTCGCTATAGGGGCGGGTTTCGAACGCCACGCCTTCGGCCGCGAGCGCATACTTGCCGGAGTCAACATCTATACTGCAGCCGTCCTCCCTTCGGGTAAGCTGAACACATCCCGTCCGCACCGCCAGGCATGCCCCCAGAGGATTGGCGATAAGTTGAAAATTCGTTCCAAGTACGAGGCTGCGTCCATACTCGGATTCGATGATTAACGGCTGGTTTTTCACTTGCGGGGCGACCAAAGCATCGATTTGTCCCTGGACCAATTCAAACTGCTTGCCTTTTTCTTGTGATAGAATGGCAAAATGAGTATTTTCGTCCAGTTGCAGCGATGTTTTTTCCGTACGATACTGTATCACCGCATTGCCGCCGGGACCTGTTCTTACAATATCGCCGGTTTTTAACTTGCGGATGTCCGCAGCAGGCAGGGTGCGTTCACCACGAACAACATAGGTATTAACCGCATATTGCAGCCGGGGAGTGGCGTCAATAAACCGGTCGAAAACAAAATAACCGATCAACGAAATGATAAGACACGCAGCCAGAATCTTTATAGAACGATAAAAACGCGCTTTTTGTTCAGCGATATAGCCGCGCCAACTAAAACGATTCCCAGTTTGAAGATGCGGTATTTGTGATTGAGCCAGATAACGATTCAACCTCTCTTCCGCCAATTGCTTAATGGTTTCGACGTTGCAGGCGGAAGACATCTGGGTTCGAAGCGCCAGTTGAGCCAGATCACGTTCGACGATATCTTTCAAGGGATTTTCATCATGGTTTGCATCTGTAACCAGTTTGGAATATTTTATCCCCGTTTGCGTGATGGTAAAATGGACATAAAACGCCAACGCTTCCGGATCATCTTGCAGCGTCTGCTCCAGGCGCATAATCTCTTCATCCGTGGCGGATTGTTCCTGCACCCGAAGTATCAGTTCGCTCAGTTCAAGATGATTGATATCTTTTTCCGTCATGTTGCACCCTGAGACGCCAGTACGCGTAAAACGCAGTTTGACAAGGCACAATGAATTCGTGCCAGCGATTTATAGAGTCCCTGCACCGGACGACCGATGCGCCGCGCCAATTCTTTCGTGGTGATTTCCTGCCCATACCGCAGCCGAACCAGTTCCAGATCGCGTTCATTAAGTTTTTTCAGACATTCCTCGATAGCATCCAGACGCACATCAATCCGCTCCAGGGACGCCTCATGGTGATTGAGAATTTCCTGAAACAATTCTTCGTCGAAAATCACATGACCGTGGTGCTTTTGCTGACGATATTTGAGCACTCGAAAGCGGGCGACCTGTGTCCCCCAGGCGGCGAAACTCGTCCCCGGTTCGAATTTATCAAAATTCCGCCACATATACGTGACGGTTTCCTGCATGATGTCATCGGCATCGGAAGAAATGGGAATCAGCATCTGGATGAAACCATAGATGCGTTTCTGATTGGTCATCAGCAGCGACAAAAACAAAGAGTCTTTGTCCGTGTGAGTTTTCTCGTCAGCCATACCTAAACCTGCTTGCCTCTAAAAGCGCTATGGTTTATATCGGCACATAATTAGCGCTATATCACTATCTCTAATAGACCCTATAGGGGCAAAAATTGGAGCCAAAAAAAACGAAAGGTTGGATTTGTTTATATAATAAAATGACCGGCGACGTCTTCTTCCTTAATGTAACGTCTTTTAAATAAATGACTTGTATTAGAAGATGAATTTGGGTGAGTAAAAAGCTTATTAAATAAGCTCATTATTTGAACAAATATATCGAAGTGGCGTCAGATACGCTACAGCCGCTCTATATTACCCAATTGATAAAGGTATTATTCCCAAGTGTAATTGATGCCATTCAAGTCCCAATGTTGCTTGAGAATTCCCAATCGGCGCTGAAAATCATCGAAATCCTTACCTTCAGCAGGCGTCCAGCCCACCTCCGCGTAAGCCGCCAGACGGGGAAACGTTTGTCGGTAAACCTGTTCGGCATTAATGAAATATTCGGTCCATAGCTGACAGCCCAGGCCTTTTACTCGTTCATGGCAGGCCGTATCCAGTTCCGCGGGAATCGGCTCAAAACTGTAGGCTTTTTGCAAAGGAAGGCGTTCGTACGAATAATCCAGATACGTATAGGGATGATATGAATTAACAATATCATACCCCCGCACGGCGGCCTGGGTCATTAAAGAAATGTCGCCTTTCCAGAAATGAACGATGGTTTTGGCGGCCAGTTTTTCCGTGGCCTCCTTGTCATCAACGGATTGCTGATAGGAGTGAAGCTTTTGACCGAGGATGTCATTCCAACCCATCATTCGCCTGCCGCGCGATTCGAGAAAATGAGATATGGCGTTCGTGAAACGCAGTTGCAGGTCGGAATAGCTGCCGATGTTCTCCCGCTTCATATAAGCTTGAATACCCTGATTTTGCTTCCATATTTCATAGAGAACTTCATCACCGCCGATGTGAATGACCGGACCGGGAAACAGCGTGATGACTTCATCGAGAACATTCTCACAAAACCGTATCACCTTGGGATCGGTCACGTTGAGAACATCCTTGTATTCCCGGGCGCGGGTGAAATAAATCACCACCTCCCGCTTTTGGCCGGTGGAGCCTAACCACGGATACGAGGCGATAGCGGCGGTGGCGTGGCCGGGCATGTCGATTTCCGGCACGATGGTAATATGACGTTGGGCGGCGTAGCGAACGATTTCGCGGATGTCATCCTGGGTATAAAAGCCTTGGTGCGGCTCGCCGTAAAAATCCTTGTTGTCGGCCTTTTGCGAGTCCTTGCGCTTGGAGCCGATTTTCGTCAGCAGAGGGTATTTCCTGATGTCAATCCGCCAGCCCTGGTCATCGGTAAGATGCCAGTGAAAGATATTCATCTTGAGCAGGGTCATTTCATCCAGCAGGCTCTTGACCGTGTCTTTGCCCTGGAAGAAACGCGCTTCATCAAGCATAAAAGCCCGCCAGGAAAAGCGAGGTTTATCCTCGATCATCATATAACGAATGTTCCAAACGCCCTCGGGACGCCGCGGTTGCTTCTCGAAATCCGGCCCCAGTAATTGCCGCAGCGTCTGCACGCCATAAAACAATCCGGCATTATCAGCGGCGGCAAGCGTAATCTGTTTTTCCGTAACCTCCAGCAGATACCCTTCCCGCCCCAATCGGCCGCGCAGGTTATCCGACAGATTCAGATGAATGGCCGGGGACGTCGGTTGGGATTCGACCGCCGGTTCGGCCAAAGGAGCAAGAATATCAATAAGATATTCACCTGTCGGGCGGCACGCCTCGGCAAACGCCACCGGCGTCCCTTTTTTCAGGACAAACCCGGCGCCATCCTTTATCTCCACCTTCATCGGCCGGGGAATCACGTTCAAGCCTTCCGCTCCGACCGCCCCGGCCCCCAGCATAACGATGACCGCCATCGCCGTATAAATCCGAGAATATTTCAACATTACTACTTCCTTTATCATCCTGATACCGCGGAGCACATCTCAGGTCCGGGAATACTTTCCAGCCTGCTCCATATATATTGTATAATGACTCACCGCCGGCAAAAACAATTCTTTTTTCTCCCCAGGGGTCGAAGACCCCCAGCCAAAGGCTGGACCGGATCGCCGCGAACAGCCGGCCACTAATCCGCCTCCGTTGTCGGCTGCCCTAGAGCGAGACATGTATAAGAATAAAATCCAAAACTCAGAACCACCCCGTCAGAAGAGAGTTCTCACGGAGACACCAAGACACAAAGAAGCGGCAACAATCATCGCCATTCTCTCCGCAGCTCGGTGCCTCCGTG